>JBGTDF010000060.1:0-2256 GCA_041748455.1 Planktosalinus sp. | reverse complement strand
AAGACAGCAGAATAATTTAGAGTTTTGAATTATAGAAAAAGATTTTTCATTATCATTGAAGTATGAGCAGAAAAGCCCTCACACAAAAAAATACACTCTTAAAAAACGCACAAGCCAACGCTGAAAGCAATTTTTTTAAGAGAGTATTTTTTTCTCCCACCCAAGAAGAAATTCAAATTATTTTTTTTACCAACGCACAGTGCTTAATCGGGCTGCCATCACTTCTTATGTAAATCGCTTCGAAGAAAGTGTGTGTGGACTTCAAAAGACACCTATTGGGACAGACAGAAGGGCATCTGCTAACACGGGTAGCTGTTGCACAACCTCAATTTAACCGCATTTTTTAAAGGTTAATCTGTGTATTTCAGAATATTTGTAATTATTATGGTTATGAAATAAAATATTGTTGATTTGGCATCCTGAAAATTAGTGGTGCTTTTATGTTGCTGTAAATCGTTATTATAGTTGTTTTTAGCCAGTTTTTAGTTGCCATAGAGGTCGTTTGAAGTTCTAACACTTTGGCTACCCTTTTTTGGCTGTTCCATTTCAAGAATTTTTTAAGGTTGTAGGTAAGAGCCGCCATAAGTACGTGCTTGTTTGCCTGTGCTATACCACGTGTGTTTACTCTGCGCATGTTGGTGAAATTGACCAGTGTGCCCAATACCGGCTCTACTGTTTTGCTTCTAATTTTACTGATTCGTTTGGCATACTTTGTTTGCAGTTTCTTGTGCATAGCATCGTAGAGCGGTTTTTCAGTACTTTCGGTTATCGCTTTAAAATCGCTTTTACCAATGCAGGTGGCTCGTAGCGGGCAGTCTTTGCAAAACTTATTGCTGCTCCGGTAAACCTTCATTTCATAATTATCATGGCCTTTTGATATTTTTTTAAAGGGTAAGATTGCACGATTACCGCGCTGGCATTCGTATTGATCAAGTTCTTTATTGTAAATGAATCCTTCGCGGGTGGGCTTAAATTGTCCAAAGTTGGGGATGTACGCATCAATACCATTATCCTTACAGTAGCGAAGTGCCTCAGCACTACTATAACCTGCGTCAGCTGCTATTTGATCTATGTTGATTTGGTTTAATTCTAAGTTAGTTTTGGTTTGTCCGGCTATGGCTGGCAGGCATTGGCTGTCGCGTTTATCTGCAAAATCGGCTATTGCTCCGGTAATTACATGATGAGTATCATCTACCGCTAGCTGGCAGTAGTAGTTCATTTGGCGGGCTTTACCCGGTTTAACAGCAATGCGTGCATCAGGATCGGTAGGACTGTAATGCGTATGATTACTTAGAAATTTTGGACGGATTTCATTGCCTAATTCATCGGTTTTGCCTTGGTCCTTTTTTCCATGGCCAGGCATATCTTTGTAGGCTTCTTTTTTCCAATTGTGGTGTTGTTCAACTTGTTTTTTCTTTTGAGAAGAAACTTTGTATTCAGACCCATCATTAAGCTCGTTGGCATAGGTTTCTGCATCCTCAAAAACTTGTTTTTCCAACAAACTATCTAACGAGGCATTCGCTTTTACAAATGCAGAGTCAATGGCCTGCCGCCTTCCGCGCACCATGCCTTTTTGAACGCATAATGAGAGCACCTTTCTAAAGAGTTCTAGAAACACTTCTTCGCCATAAAGCTGACGGGTACGGCTAATGGTAGAGTGCCATGGCAGCGGTTCATCAATGTCATATCTAATAAATAGTCGCACATCAAGGCAGTTGCTACAATATGCCATGAGCTGGCGGTCAGAGCCAATATTGTTGAGGTAACCTACCAGGCAGATTTTGAAAAACACCACAGGATCAATGCTTTCCTGACCTTCTCTGCCATAATACTTCTGGGTGGCATGGTACAAGAAATTTAAATCTAGCACTGAAGAAAGTCTGCGGTAAAAGTTATCTGATGGAACCAAGTCGTCCAGATTGACTTGATACATCAATTTCGGATGAATGTCTTTTTGTCCTTGCATGCTTAAAGATAAGTAGTTGTCATCGTATTATGATGTCTATTTTTTATCAGTTTTCAACATGGTGGTTTGAAAAAAGTATTGTAATATTGGAGTTGTGCAACAAGCACAGCACCTACCCAAAAGTGGCGGTTCAGTGGTTAAATCAAGCTTTGTGCTTCTATCAAAGCGTGTGCTTGGTTGACAGTGAAGTGCTTCGAAATCGCCACCTTCGGGTAGCTGCAAAACGTCAGACTGTGCAATAACCTCTGATTTTTAACAAGTATTTTTTCATTTCCTCTTTTAATTCCGAA
>JBGTDF010000059.1:0-1670 GCA_041748455.1 Planktosalinus sp. | reverse complement strand
AAATCAAAACTTGCACAAGCCGGTGATAACAAAACTGTATCACCGCGTTCTGCTACACGATAAGCAATTTTCACTGCCTCTTCCATAGACTCTGTTTCTACCATAATGGGAACGATATTACCAAAAGCATTCATTATTTTTTGGTTATCCAGACCCAGACAGATTATGGCCTTTACTTTTTCGTTTACTAACGGAAGTAATTCTTCATATAAATTGCCTTTGTCCACACCGCCCACGATCCAAACTGTAGGGGAAGTCATACTGTCCAAAGCATAGAATGTCGCATTGACATTGGTAGCTTTAGAGTCATTGATATAGGTCACATTTTGAATTTTCAAAACCGTTTCCAGACGGTGTTCCACCCCTTGAAAGTCTTCCATGCATTCCCTTATCGTTGCTTTCCGAATACTCAATAATTTTGCAACTGTAGAGGCTGCCATGGCGTTTTTTAAATTGTGACTTCCTTGTAATCCTAAAGTTTGTGTTGGCATTGTTATATTTTTATTTTCTATGGTTATGTTTATATTTTTTCCTTCTATTCTTGCTCCTTGTTCTATTTTTTGACGAATGGAAAAAGGTAATTTTTGAGATTTTATGGGATGGTCCTCCAGCCATTTTACTATAACTTCATCATCGGCATCATAAATAAAGTAGTCTTCCCCAGTTTGATTTTCTGCAATCCGAAACTTCGATGCGATATACTTTTCAAAATCATTTTCATAGCGGTCCAAATGATCTGGAGTTATATTTGTCAGTACAGCTATATGTGGCTTAAAATCCACGATACCATCTAACTGAAAACTGCTCAATTCCAAAACAAAATAGTCCCGATTTTCATTAGCTACCTGACCCGCAAAACTATCGCCTATATTTCCTGCCAGACCTACGTTCAATCCGCCGGATTTGAGCAAATGATAAATCCAGGTGGCTGTGGTGGTTTTTCCGTTGCTTCCGGTGATTCCTATCAGTACTGCATCAGTATACTGTGCTGCAAATTCAATTTCAGAAATCACAGAAACCCCATTCTCCTTAAGCTTTATTACTAACGGAACGCTATCCGGAATTCCGGGGCTTTTCATTACCACATCGGCATTAAGTATTTTTGCTTCGGAATGGTTTTCTTCTTCCCACGCAATCTCATTATGTAAAAGAACTTGTTTGTATTTCTCCTTTATCTTTTGTTTGTCTGAAACAAAAACTTCATATCCTTTTTGCTTTCCTAAAAGCGCGGTCCCTACACCGCTTTCCCCCGCACCTAAAATCACCAGTCTCATATTCTACCTGATTTTCAATGTAACTATGGCCAAAACAGCCAGAACAATCCCCACAATCCAGAACCGTGTTACAATTTTACTTTCGTGAAAACCCCTTATCTGATAATGGTGGTGAATGGGCGACATCCTGAAAATGCGCCTTCCTTCCCCAAATTTCCTTTTGGTGTATTTAAACCAGCTTACCTGCATCACCACGGAAAGTGTTTCGATAAAAAATATACCGCAGAGAATGGGTATCAATAATTCTTTTCGCACGGCAATCGCAATCACCGCTATAATTCCGCCAATGGTCAAACTTCCCGTATCTCCCATGAATACTTGTGCCGGATACGTATTGTACCATAAAAACCCAATAAGAGCACCCACAAAAGCAGTGATGAAAATGGTCATCTCGCC
>JBGTDF010000058.1:0-2149 GCA_041748455.1 Planktosalinus sp. | reverse complement strand
CTTTATAGTCATAAAAAGGCGGTTGTAATATAGCCGCAGGAAATACAATTTCGTTAAAGGAAGGTCTGTAATAGGCGTTTACCACTTGTGGCGCCATGCCCCATTCGGTTTTATCCACCGGCTCTCCCAGTTTTTCAATATTGTTGGTGATATAGTTCCATTCTGTGGCTGCAATCATATTTTCAAAAAGGGTACCACCTTCTTCAACCGGGGTTATCTTTAGTTTAGAGTAATCTTTCCATTTATCAGGGTAACCTACTTTTATATTTATTTTGTGCAGTTTTTCCAAGGCTTTTACTTTGGTATCCTCTGACATCCATGGCAATGCTTTTATTCTGGTGTCATAGGCTTCCACTACTTTAGCGATCATTTCCTCAGCAGTTTTCTTAGCTTCGGGCGGAAATTTTTCATCCACATATAATTTACCAAGGGCTTCCCCCAGTAAACCATTAACCGTACTTAAAGCACGCTCTTCTAACGGACGTTGCTTTTCTGCACCGCTCATCGTTTTGGCATAAAAGTCCCAGCTTGCTTTTTCAATTTCCATGGAAAGGGAATTTGCAGCGCCATTCAAGGTAGACCAGCGTAAAAACGTTTTCCAGTCTTCTACCTTGTTCTCAGCAAAAATATTTTTTAAAGACTCTATATATTTTACTTCGCCTAAAATTAAAGTATCCACTCCTTTAGCGCCAATTCCTTCCAGATAGGCGTTCCAGTTTATTTGCGGAACCATACCTTCCAATTGGCTGATAGATCTTGGGTTGTATCTTTTTCTGGCGTCCCTGCGTTCTACTTTGTCCATTCTTGGCTCTGCAAGTTTGGTCTCAAAAGCCAATATGGTTTGTGCCTGAGCTGAAGCTTCTTCTTCAGTATCGCCTAAAAACTGAAGCATGCGGGTAATGTGTGCCACATATTTCTCCCGTTTGTCTTTGGAATCCGGGTCATCATTCAGGTAATAATCCCTGTCAGGTAATCCTAGCCTTGACGCACCTAAATAGGCAACATTGCGGTTACTGTCCATAGGGTCTGAACTTACGCCAAAACCAAAAAACTCAGAATTTCCCCTGGCCTGGTTTTCAATAATAAAAGCCTGAAGATCGTTTAAATTCTGTATCGCTTCCACTTTTTCAATATATGGAAGCAATGGTTTGATGCCGGCTTCATTTCTGGAAACGGTATCCACTATAGACTGGAATACATATACCGCTTTGGCCTGATCAGATTTCTTGTTAAGCTTAGGGTCATTCATTGCTTTTTTAAGGATGTTCAAGACATCTTCATCGGTTTGTTTTCTTAGTACGCCAAAACTTCCCCACGAAGTTTGATCTTCCGGGATTGTATTTTGATCCAGCCACAAACCATTAACGTGTCTGAAAAAATCATGTGTGGGGGCTATAGTGGTGTCAAAATAGGCAAGATTAATGCCGTGGTGGGTTTCAGGAGTGCTGTCTTTTTCCTTATCTGTTTTGCACGCTACAGTGATAGCAGCGACTGCAACAACAGCCAGAACAGGCTTCAATAAATTGGTCTTCATTATTTTAATAAATTTAGATATAGTATGTATAAGGCGTCTAAGATATTAAATTGTTACGCCTTTCGTGTTAAAATTAATCAAAAAAGGGTGTTATAGACTTATTCAACAGCATAAAATTTCTCCTTGAGCTTTAACATGTGTATGCTGTCCCAATTTTTTTTGAGCAAAATTACTTCTTTGGTATTTTCATTGGGAATGGCTATGGAAAGCACATAGTGTTTTATTTTCCATGAATTGTCTTCCATTTCCATAACACCACTGCCGCGACAGATGCCCATTTGGGTATCCAGTAATTCGTCAAACCAGACTATGGTTTGCGTTTCATTAGTGTACATATTTCTTTCCAAAGCTGTAAAGCTCCACGCTTTCCCCTTGTCAAAATAGGGTTTGGCATAGGATTTAAAATCTTCTTTCTGCCAGTTTTCTGTAGCTTCGGTACCGATAAACACAGCCTCTGTGGTCATTAAACTAAAATACGTGTCAAAATCTGCTTCAGAAGCGGCAGCATGCCAGGTATCTATAGTGGCTTCTGCACTTTTAAAAAGTTGTCGTTTGTCCTGTACTTCTTTTTTATCGGTAGATACACTGTATGTACAGCCAAAAATCAGAAAAAGC
>JBGTDF010000057.1:0-1906 GCA_041748455.1 Planktosalinus sp. | reverse complement strand
TCTGGATCAGGGTACTAAAGTCAATTTTGAATTTCAATACTACAAAGCGGCATGATAACAGCAGAGAAGATCAGGATTTTGGTGGTAGAAGATGATATGATCATAGCATCAAATATCTCATTGCAGCTCCTTAAATTGGGTTATGAAGTTACAGGAATAGAGACCAGAGGCGAACAAGCCATAAGTCATGTCTTAGAAAACACCCCGGATATACTCTTAATGGATGTTAACCTTCGCGGGGAATTGGATGGTATTGCCACTGCTGCCATCATTCAAAAAAATAATGACGTGCCCATTATATACCTTACTGCGAATACGGACGAGGCCACCTTTGGAAGGGCCAAGGATACCCATCCGTATGCATTTCTTTCCAAGCCATTAAATTTCATACAATTGCATCGCACCATTACCCTCGTGGTGGAACAGTTAAAGGAAAAGGAAGGAAAGTTGGAAAAATTTACTGAGCCGATAGAAGTGTTAGAGGATCGTGTTTTTATTCGATATAACGGTAAGATGACCCGCTTGTTATTAAATGATATTTTATATATAGAAGCAGATAGAAATTATTGCAATATCATAGCAACAACCAACAATTACGTACTTAGCGTAACACTTAAAACAATAGAGGAAAGGCTTAGCCATGTTCAATTTCTTAGAGTCCATCGGTCGTACATTGTTAATATTTCCAAATTGGATGCTGTGGGCGAAAGCCATTTGGAAATAAACAGAAAAGTGATACCATTTGGAAAATCTTACCGAGAACTGCTGATGCGTCACATTCAGACTATTTAAAGCCTATTAGTTTGTAACAGGAAAGGCAGTTCAATTAAAATCACCTCCCCTTTCTACTATTATACCAATTCCCTTTGCTTTTTGGACGCGCACTTTTTCCTCCGGTTCCCTGAGAAGTTTTGGGTCGCTGGTTTTGTGCGGGTCTTGGCGGACGTTCATCTTCTACCTCTTCGGAAGTGTCATCATCAATAAATTGGTGTTCCGGCATACGGGGAACAGCCTGTTTAATTAATTTTTCAATATCACGTAAGTAGGGGCGCTCTTCTATATCACAGAAAGAAATGGCAATACCACTAGCTTTAGCCCTTCCTGTTCTTCCAATGCGGTGTACATAGGTTTCCGGAACATTGGGAAGATCATAGTTTACAACCAAAGAAAGTTCTTCTACATCAATGCCACGAGCGGCAATATCCGTGGCGATAAGCACTTTGGATTTTCCTTCTTTAAATTCATTTAAGGCTTTTTGCCGTGCCGCCTGAGATTTGTTTCCGTGGATGGCAGCTGATGAAATCCCGGCTTTATCCAAAACCTTTACAATCTTATTGGCGCCGTGTTTGGTACGCGAAAAGACCAAGACAGAATCTGCTGGTCTCTCATTAATAAGATGCACAAGCAATTTGGGCTTATTTTTTTTACTCACCATATACAGTCCTTGAGCCACTTTTTCTGCAGTAGCCTGTTCTGGTTTTACGGTAACTTGTTCAAAGTCGCCCAATATCTTTCGGGACAGCTCTACAATATCCTTTGGCATGGTAGCCGAAAAGAAAAGGGATTGCCGCTTTGAGGGTAACTTAGCAATAATTTTTTTGATATCATGAATAAAACCCATATCCAGCATTTGGTCAGCTTCATCCAAAACCGCATACTCAATATGTTGCAGGGAAATAAAACCTTGGTTTATCAAATCCAATAATCTTCCGGGAGTTGCAATAAGAATATCAATTCCTTTGCGTATGGCTATGGTTTGGCTACCCTGTTTTACACCACCAAAAATAACCGTGTTCTTTATTCCGGTGTGTTTTCCATAAGAGGTAAAACTGTCTGCTATCTGTATTGCCAATTCTCTGGTAGGAGTAATTATAAGCGCTTTTATGCGATGCTGTCCTTTATTTCG
>JBGTDF010000056.1:0-3641 GCA_041748455.1 Planktosalinus sp. | reverse complement strand
ACAGGTAAAGCACATCTTTAGGTGCAATATGCACCATGAGTTGCCATATCAAATCCTGTTGCCCGACAGAAAGCGATGAATGGGGCTCGTGCATGGCTACCAGAAGCTCATGGTCAATAATATCATGCATCTTGTAGGTATTGCTCACCGCAAACTTATCGAGGTACTGCTCTACCCCTGTCACCTTGCCATGATGTGTTTTATCCAGTTTGTTCAGGTAATTGCGGAACAACACGGGATTGTTCAATATTTCTTTTTTGGGATGCTCTGTATTTTCCAGCAACAGGGCGAGCTGCATTTTTTTTATGCGCTCATAGCGTGGTGTGGTCACCACTTGTTTCAAATCATATTCCACAATGAGATGTTCCTTAAGCTTTACCAGCAACTCCCGGTGCTCGACATGATAGATCAATACATTCTGGGTGGTGTCTTTAATAGCTTCGTTATGGGACTTTTTATCTTTAAATACCAGTATGGGCATAATGAAATCCCTCAAGACATATACACCCCCAAAGGCGCGGGTAAAAAAGGAAGTCGATTTATAAACCAATTCGGGCATTTCCAGGTCCCTTCCCCTTAAATCACCATACTTTTTAGCGGAAGCCAGCAGTTGTGCATGGATGCTTTCATCTATAAAATTATTCCCCTTGTGGAAGGTTTCTATAAGCTCATATTGCTGTTGCTGGGCGACATCCAGATTATCGATGAGATGAAAACGCAGATAGATGGTTTCATATTTCAACACATCCAAAGGTTCATAAAACACATCGATTTTCTGGTCAAAATCAACACAAATGGCACAGTCGCGTGTGATATCATTGATTTTTGGGCCATAGGTTTCAAAAACAAATCGCATAATATCTTTGTCAAACGAATGGTAAGGCAGGTAAATGGGTTTGTTTTTTTGTAAAGGTGTGAGTATAATGGCGTGCTGGTTTGCCTCGCCATGATTCAAATAGTGCTTATCCTGCTTCTCTTCGGCAATTTCAGGGCTCCAACCCAACCCGTCCATGGAAAAGAACTCCAGGGAAGTAGGTGCAATACCCATCAATTGCAGGCAACGGTTATACCTTTCGGCAAGTTTCCCGCTTACCGGAATAAGTTCTGCTTTGTAGAGGCTGGCAAGTTGCAGTTTTTGCATAATTTACTCCTTAGAATGGTATTTTTATTGTTTGTTAAGGAACTGACTGTCAAATTTATCCCGTGCCTGCAATTCGATATGCATCTGGTCGAGCCTGCTATCCACTTTACGTTTAAAGTCCGTATCCGCAATGGTGGCCACATTATCCAGATAGCGTATTACTTCCTGTCTTCGGATGTCTGAAAAATTCAGCCCTTTCATATTGGCTTTCATGAGTTCCTGAAGCATACCAAATTTGGTTTCGTAATTCTTTTTGAAATATTTCTCCGGATTCTCAAACCAGTCTTTTTCCAAATCAAAATCGGTCAGGCGCAAGGATATCGCAGACTGAATATTCCGCACATCGCGGGAAGAAAAGAATGGAAAGGTTTTCTGGATTTCCTTATACAGTGTCGCAAAAAACATGTGGTCTGTGGTTTTGCATTGGTTTTCCACACGATTATAGATTTCGAGTATACGTTCTTCCGAAGGTTTTTCAACGAGGGTAAGTATTTCTCCCATATTAGAAGCCACACCCTGGGCACTCAGGTATTTATAGCTTTCCGGGTCCTTCATATTGATGAAATCCGGCAATGTTTTGTTAAGTTTGTTCCACCATAGGTAATCCTGGTCCAGAAAATCGTGGGTATCCCTTGCCCCGTCAATTTTAAAACGTCCCTGCACACGGGAGATTACTGCTTTATCGAGCATTTCTGGCAGGTTGGTAAACAACCCAATGGAGCTGTTACCATAGTTCACGGCATAGGCTCCTTCGGTATATCGCAGGAACACACCAATCACCTCTTTAACCCCGGCAGAAACCCCTTGAGCGGTCCGTTCCTGCAGGTTGTTTTCGGCATCGTCTATGGGTGCAAATATAAGTTTGGTTGGGTCCTGCAACGGTTTCATCCATTCCACCATCTTTTCGGCAGAGCCTCCCTGAAACGTACTTATTAAGGTATCGGGCATGGGATGGAACAAAAACGGGATTTCCAAATGGTCACAATGGTCTTTCAACCGCGTGGCAATCGCTGCAATAAGCATACTTTTACCGGTACCGGGAATACCATAGCCCATAAAAACCGGCATAAATCCGCCCAGTTCCTGAAAGGGGTTTTTCTTTTCGGTAAAGTCATAGCTCAGCATACGTTCGGTCAGGCGTCTTCCAAAGTGCTTGGCATCTTTGTTACCCACTATTTGCTCAAATTCGATGCGATTGAATTCTATGCTTTTGGCAGTGCCCAAGAACACATTCTCCCAGCCTGAGATGGCAAACTCCGAATTCTCCAGTTTATAGGTACGGTCTGTAACCGTCTCTGTATGTTCGAGTGTGCTTTTTCTAATTTGTATTTCGTCAATCAGTGTTTCAAAATACACTACCGTAAAATCGACCACATCCTTATCAGTTCTTATAATTTCAGGATGACTCAGGTATTTATCGTAATAAAAAAGGTTGCACGAAATGGCTTTGGAAGGCGAGAAAAAAGAAACTTCGGGTATGCCCGCAAATTTGTTTTTCATCACTGCCAGGTCATCCGAGGCATGCAATCTGAGCTGGTGTAAAATGTAATACGCCATGGCATACAACATAAAAGCGGAAGAGGTATGCAGTTTGCTTTCATACTCCCGTTTTCCCTGATTGTCTAGTGTATCCCTTCGCTCGTGCAGCAGTGCCAGTCCTGAACTGTCAAAATAATTGTCGCGTATTTTAAGTCCCATCACAATACCTTCCTGCACCGCATATAATGTTTTGTTCAGATAGATAGGTATCGCTACCGAATCGGGCAACAGACGCTTTTTGATTTCGAGTATGGTACGCGAAATGGAAACTGCTTCGGGGGCACCATTGCCTTTTGCTTTGGACAAATATAGCAAAATGGAAGTGTCCTGAGCATCCTTGTCCCTATTCTTGGCCCGCTGGCTTTGCTCCCATTGTACACTTTTGAGATAGGAAGTAGCTTCTTCACGAAGTTTGTCCAGATCGTTCTGTTTTATGGGAAAAGTGGCATTGTGTTGCATATTTGTTGTTTTTTAGAACTTTAGAAGCATTCGCCTAAAGGATCTGATGGTTTGTTTTTTTAATAGCTTGTAAGGCTGCCATTTCTATAGGTGGCCGCGTTAGGTCATTTTTAATTTCCGGATAGTTGCTGTAAATCGATTGCAATATTCGGTGTGGTGCCAAAAGAAATTGTTGTTTGACCGGGGAACCCCATCTCTGTAGATCACGGCTGCTAAAAATAGTTCCGGTTCTAAAGGTGCTTTGGGAAACGGTTTCTTCTATTTTTAAAGTGACTGCATAGGATTCCAGCGGAATCTCTTTTTTGGATATCCCTTCCAGTACAAGATGGGTAACGGGATTGTCATCTTTTGCAAAAATAGTATGTATGGGTCCCAGATCCAGTCGTTTTATTTTTTTCGGCGACAAATAATGCAAGCGTGTGTCAATAGTATATGCCATGGTGTCCAGCGCCATTTCCCTGTCCGCGACTTCCTGTAAGACTTCATAGACCTCGCCTTTATA
>JBGTDF010000055.1:0-7487 GCA_041748455.1 Planktosalinus sp. | reverse complement strand
AACTATCACGTTATCACCTAGTCTCCAAAAAACATCATTTCTGCTGGCATTTAGCATTACAGTGATGTTATTATCTACCTCAGAAGATAAGTCCAGGGAAGAGTAATTAAAGGTGTGTTGGTATATAAATCCTAAAGCTCCGGGTGTCACAGTTTGTGTTTGTACAGAACCGGGAATTAAAACACCGGGCCCTGTTCCACAAGGACCAGCGCCTGTTCCTGCAGAAGTACAATCTGTATAAATACTAATAGTTAAATTAAATGCAGCTGCAGAAGCTAGATTAAATAAATCAACTGTTATGCTTTGAAGAAATCTTTCTGTTCCAGCTAATACAATTGCATCGCCCATTGAGGTAGCGGGTCCATTTGCAGCCGCCGTTATTTCGGCTCCATTATTTGCGGTTCTACTTGTGTCATAAATGGTTGCAAGAGCTCTTGTTTGTGTGCTTCCCGAACGCATTGCGGCATTATTAGAAGGATTATTAAGAGCGATTGCTATGGACTCTTGTTGTGCATATATGCACATACTAAAGAGGGAAACCCAAAAAGCACAAAAAAATGTAATTTTTTTCATATTTTATAATTTAAATTAAAAACCATTTGGTTAAAATAATGTTAATAAAAGTAGTTAAAAAAAACCACTTATTAAAGAATATTTATTTAATTAATTAACTTTATTTAAACTTTATAAAAAAGGAGTGAATTATCGATGTTATATACAAAAATATCGACAAAAAGACAAAAATAACTCAGTATGACTGCTGAAATTTTTTTAATAATAATAAATTTTAATTCTATATAACTTCATAACGAAGGTTTTTCCAAAGAAAGATGTCTAATATGAAAAAAAATCATCTTATAAAAACTGGCTTACTCTCACTTTTGGTTTCCTCTTTACTAAAAGCATAACCATCATAATCAAAAAGAAGAATTTCCTCATAGCTTTTCGCATTGTTATCCAATACAAATCGGGCCATACTACCTCTTGCCTTTTTTGCAAAAAAGGAGATGATTTTTAATTTGCCATTTTTGAAATCCTTAAAAACAGGACTGATTAATTTCCCTTTTAACTTTTTAGGGTTAACCGCTTTAAAATATTCCACACTGGCGAGATTCAAAACAATTTCATTCTCTGCCAACTCCTTATTCAAAGCCTCGGTAATTGTATTTCCCCAAAATTCATATAGATTTTTCTTTTGGTTTATTTTTAAGTCCGTTCCCATTTCCAGTCTGTAGGGTTGTATAAGATCCAGTGGTTTTAAAACCCCATACATGCCGGAGAGAATTCTGACTGTATTTTGAAGCAAATCTATTTTATCTTTCGGAATTGTATATGCATCGAGACCCACATACACATCGCCCGAAAAAGCATAAATTGCCGGTCGCGCATTTTCTTTTGTAAACGGTGTTGAAAAAGACTTGTACCGTTGAAAATTAAGCTCTGCGAGATTCTCACTGATGTGCATCAATGTTGCCAGGGAATTTTTACTTTTTTTGGAAAGTATAGTATTAAGTTTTTCCGCTTCGGTTATAAACAAAGGCTGTGTTGCCTTTGTGGATGGCAATTCACTGGTATAATCTAAAGATTTTGCGGGAGAAAGGATAATTTTCATTGATTTTTCTTTTTTTCAAAGTTAAGTTTTTAGCCGTTTAGAATAAACACCCTCCCTTAATTTATATTTATAATCCTAGAAAGATTTTTTATACTGTACCAATTTTAACAAGTAAAATAATCATTTAATTTATAAAAAAACTAAGTTTATAGAAATAACAAAAACTCATAATTATGATTACAAAAACTACGGTATTAACTATTGCTTTGTTCGGGGTAATTTCTTTCGGAAATGCCCAAAATTTGGGAAAAAAAGCCATACTACTTGAAGATGGTATTGTCTCTGCAGAAGACATTATACTTCCCAACTATTTGTTGAAAAATTCACAAGGAGGTGGAATACCTCAATTAGGTAATTTTCCTTTCGGAAGACCTACTCACCCCAATTTTAAAAATTTCAGGGGAGCTACTATTGCAGATATTGATAACGATGGCATAGATGAGATTCTTTTTGCCACCTTCAATACCTTATATGTCTTAAATGGCGATGGAAGTATTCTTTGGCAAAAAGCTTTAACCGGAACAGCTACTTTACCTCCAACAGTAGCAGATCTTAATGGGGATGGTAATTTAGAAGTAATTCAAAACACCGGAGGTGTTCCTGCAAACGGAAGGGTTTATCTGCTTGATGGCGCTACCGGAAACGATTTACCGGGATGGCCACTTAATTTTGATAACCATTGGATGATAAATGCCTCAGCAGTTTCTGATGTTACCGGTGACGGGAATTTGGAAATAATATTTTGTGAACGTGTAAGTGGCACACAAGGCTTTATTCACGTTGTGGATATGGATGGCAATCCAATTAACGCTAACTGGCCCGTGGAACTTCCTGCCACTCCTGCTTTTACTCCTTCTATTGGAGATGTAAATAATGATGGAACAATGAATGTGGTCATCAGCGCATCTAATGGCACCTTGTTTGTCCTGGATGTGGTTAGCGGCGAAAACATAACCGGTTTTCCAATGATAGAAACCGGGGTCTCCTTTTCCTACCAATCGCCTATTTTAGTAGATCTTAATGGAGATGACAACTTAGAAATCGTAGGAAGCAATCATGGGGCAAATCCGGCTTTCTTTGTTGTAAAATCTGATGGTACTTATGCTGACGGATGGCCTTACGGCATAGGCGAATGGACATACTCACCTCCTACAGTTGCAGATATTGATGATGACGGGGAATATGAATTGTTTTTCGGAAACAGGAATACCAGTGGTGACGGAACTACACCCCTGGATGTTATTTATGGTTTTGATGCAGAAGGAAATTTAAACCCCGATATTTCTGTCAACAAATATGGAGGCACCGAAGGTGTAATGACCATCGCAGACATTAATAATGACGGTGTAATGGATATAATTTTTCCGAGTGTAGTTACTGACAGTGAAGGCTTTGGATATATTCACGCTTACTCCTTAGATGGAAGCGGGGAACTGGATGGTTTCCCTTTAAGACCAAAAGGTTTTACATTTATAAATGGGGCAGTTTTAGGGGATGTCAACAACGATGGTTTATTAAACCTGGTAGCTAATTCCTATACACAAACCTTTGGAGCATCTATTGACTCTGCTTTTGTAAATGTTTATGATTTAAATGTTCCCTTTGATGCTTCTAAAATTTTAAGCAATGGCTATAAAGGAAATAATTTAAGAGATGGGCTTATAACTCCCGCAGAGGTCATGAATGTTACTGATATAACAACTTCTAATAGTATTTATGTTTATCCAAATCCTTCCAGCGGTATTTTGTCAGTAAAACTTCCGGCGATGACCGGGAAAGCTACTTTACAACTATTTAGTTTAGACGGAAAGCTAGTCCATGTGGAAAAAGACCTTTTAACAGGTAATCAACAAATAAACCTGAATCTGGAAAAACTTAAACCAGGTATGTACTTATTGACCATAAGTAATTCAAAACAAACCTTTACCGGTAAATGGGTTAAAAAATAAATACTTAGTTATTCCGTAAAGAAAAACACCAACTTTCAATTTCTGTTAGTTGGTGTTTTTTTTATTCTTCAAAATCTTTCTTATGTTTAACATAGCTGCGCCACTTTTCAATGCATTCCTGCATATCATTGGGCATTTCTGTGGTGAATTTTAAAAATTCTCCTGTCACAGGGTGTTTAAAACCAAGTGTTTTTGCGTGTAAGGCTTGTCGTGGTAGAATTTTAAAACAATTATCCACAAACTGTTTGTATTTAGTGAAGGTAGTCCCTTTTAATATTCTTTCGCCCCCATAACGTTCGTCATTAAATAAAGTGTGCCCTATGTGTTTCATATGCACTCTTATTTGATGGGTCCTTCCGGTCTCCAGTTTACAGGAAACCAAAGTTACATAACCAAACCGTTCTATTACTTTATAATGCGTTACCGCTTCCTTTCCCTGGGTTTCATCGTCATAAACCATATTCTGTAAGCGGTTTTTAGGATGTCTTCCTATATTGCCTTCCACAGTGCCTTCGTCTTCCAGAACATCTCCCCATACCAATGCCACATATTCCCGTTCGCTGGTTTTATTAAAAAACTGCTTCGCCAAATGGGTCATGGCTGCTTCGGTCTTTGCAACTACCAAAAGACCACTGGTATCTTTATCGATTCTGTGTACAAGTCCCGGTCGTTCATTGCTGTTTACCGGAAGATTTTCAGAATGATATACTAAGGCATTTATAAGTGTTCCTGAATAGTTCCCATGACCGGGATGTACCACCATACCTGCAGGTTTATTGACCACCAGCAGCGATTCATCTTCATAGACTATATCCAATGGTATATTTTCAGGAACCAGTAAAAACTCATAAGGCGGATGCGTAAACATAACACGCACCACATCGCCCGGTTTTACTTTGTAATTTGATTTTACGGGAATATCGTTGACATAGATGTTTCCATCTTTAGCGGCATTTTGAATTTTATTTCGGGTGGCCCCCTCAATATAATTCATCAAATATTTATCCACACGCAAAGGTTGTTGTCCTTTGTCTGCTACAAACCGATGGTGTTCATACAGGTCGTCATTTTCATCTTCAATATCATTAATCATTAAATTCATCGGTATCTATTAAAATTTCTTCTTCTATATCGAGAGAATCTAGACTTTCCCCTTCTTCCCTGTATCTGTCTTTACCGTCACCCACAATTAAATCGATTACAGAAGTGATTTGCAGCTTGGTGCCGGGTTCTATTTTTTTCCCTTTATGACGCAATTCCAAAACCTCATCAGGGGCAATATGCGGTCTGAAAGATACAGTACCTATCTCAAACCCTAAAGCCCTTAAAAAAGGTTCTACCTGTCTTTGGGTTCTGCCCACAAGTGCCGGGATTTCTACTTCCCTGTATCCTGACGGATTTAAAATGAGATATATCTTTCGGTTTTCTTTTACAAATTTTCCGGGAGCTGGAATTTGTTCTATAACAGAATATTTTGGAAATGCCGGATTGTAATTTGCCGAATCCAATATTTCAATGCGCAGATCCAGTTCATTTATTTTTTCCTCTACTTTGTCCAAAGATAATCTGGTTAAATCAGGCACTTCAATGCGCTGGTCATGATTTGTGGTAAATTTTAACCAGAACAATACTAAAAACACACAAATAACAAGCACTACTATTGCTATAGCAAGTTGTTTTAGAAATGCTTTTGTAAATAAAAACCGGAAAAAGCTCATACATTTATTTATTACGGATTGGCAAAAATAGGCATTATCCTTTTAAAAAACATTGCAATTAAGACAGATTAAAAAGTAAAGGTTTTAAAAAATAAGGTTTTATGGTTTCCGTTAATAATCCTACATTTGTTTAACGCAATCTAGCACACTTTCTTATGACAAAAAAAATTATTGCCGTAATTATGGGAGGATACTCCAGTGAGTTTGAAATTTCCATACAAAGTGGTGAGGTGGTATATGCTTCTTTAGCCAAAGAAGACTATCAGGTCTACCGCATCCACATCTTAAAAGACAAATGGGTTCATAAAACTGACACCAATAAAGAGTTTGAAATAAACCGTGCAGATTTTAGCTTTTCTGACGGAAATAAAACCATTCATCCCGATGTTGTTTTCAACGCCATTCATGGAACTCCCGGCGAAGATGGCTTGTTACCGGCCTATTTTGAATTAATAGGAATGCCACACACTTCTTGCAATTATTATCAGGCAGCCCTTACCTTCAATAAAAGGGATTGTCTTTCTGTGCTCAAAAGTTATGGTGTGCGTTGTGCCAATGCGTATTATCTCAATAAGGGTGACGAAATTAATGAGGAAGAAATAGTTAAAAAAGTAGGCCTGCCTTGTTTTGTAAAACCCAGCAGATCGGGATCCAGCTTTGGGATAAGCAAAGTAAAAACAATGGAAGAAATTTTGCCTGCTATCGAAAAAGCGTACGCAGAGGACAATGAAATATTAATCGAAACCTGCCTGGTGGGTACTGAAGTGTCTGTAGGCGTTATTGAATATAAAGGAGAAGTAATTGTGCTTCCTGTTACTGAAATAGTTTCTGAAAATGAATTCTTTGACTATGAGGCAAAATATTTAGGAAAATCGGAAGAAATAACACCTGCAAGAATAGACGATGAAATTAGGGAACTTGTAAAAACCGAAGCAAAAAATATTTATAATTTATTAAATATGAGCGGACTATCCAGAAGTGAATTTATTATTCAGGATGGCAAACCTTATTTTATAGAAATTAATACAAACCCGGGACTTTCCACAGAAAGTATAATACCTAAACAAGCCGCTGCTGCAGGCATTTCTTTAGCTGATTTGTTTGGAAACCTGGTGACACAAGCGTTAGAAAAATAGGTGGTTAAATCTTATTAGGACCCATTAAAACTTAAAAGAAACCATTTAATTTCTTAATTTAGCTATTATGAAACGAGCAGTTTTTCCGGGATCATTTGATCCCATCACTTTAGGGCACTATGATATTATCAGGCGGTCTTTACATTTGTTTGATGAAATAGTGGTTGCTATAGGAATCAATGCAGAAAAAAAATATATGTTTTCCCTGGAAGTTAGAAAACAATTTATTGAAGATGCTTTTAAAGGGGAACACAAAGTCAAAGTGATTACCTATGAAGGGCTGACCATTGACCTTTGTAAAAAAATAGAGGCTAATTTTATCCTTAGAGGCCTTAGAAATCCCGCCGATTTTGAGTTTGAAAAAGCGATAGCACATACTAACAGAAAACTTTCAAAAATTGAGACCGTTTTTTTACTAACTGCATCAAATACTTCTTACATTAGCTCCAGCATTGTGAGGGATGTAATACGCAATAATGGTGATTATACCGTACTTGTTCCTGACAGTGTAAGGGTTACATAATTCATATATAATTTAATATCTTATTTCCATTGCTAGACATCCTTTTACTTTTAGGCGGTTTTGTGGCACTAATTTATGGTGCTGATAAATTAGTGGACGCAGCTTCCGGTTTAGCTGCAAAATTCGGTATTCCCAATATTGTTATCGGGCTTACCATTGTTGCTTTTGGAACATCGGCCCCTGAGCTGGTAGTGAATGTTATTGCTGCTATAAATGACAATACTGAAATGGTATTGGGCAATGTGCTGGGCAGTAATATTTTTAATGTATTGGGAATTCTAGGTATTTCAGCGATCATATATCCGCTTGCGGTAAAAACCAATACTACCTGGTATGAAATCCCATTGAGTTTATTGGCAGCATTTGTTATCATTGTTGTTGCTTCAGATATTTATTTAGACGAAAGTATTACCAACATTATCTCACGTGGTGATGCTATTGTTTTGTTACTATTTTTCTCGGTCTTTTTGGTTTACAACATTGCTATCTCAAAAAGTGATACTACTGAAGATGCTATCGAAATAAAAAATTACACAACCCTAAAGGCAA
>JBGTDF010000054.1:0-1577 GCA_041748455.1 Planktosalinus sp. | reverse complement strand
GGATTTGTCTACGGAGGCACGATACAAATTATCGAAACTCCATTGCCACATACAGCGCCATCTTTTCTTTTTTACATGCATGAAATGGAGTTCCTGGTCCATATCAAGGTTATCGGTTTTGACTTTGCTTAATCCAAGCTTTTCCCATAGTTCAATATTTGCTTTCAGGCTGGGTAAGAGTGCAATGCTATGCAATTTTTTTACAAAGCTTTTTGCTTCCAGCTTCTCTTCACGGAATTTGATTCCACAATTGGTAGTAGTGGGATAAACAAGATAATGATCCGTACGTTCTTCATGAGGGTCGTCTCCGGCAAGTTCTTCAAACCAGTTTTGCACTTGATTGGGCAAATTTTCTTCGAAAAACCAGCGCACTTCCGCGGTCAATAAAAAATCAGGGTTGGAATCCATATTAGAAATATTGAGTGACCAGTTTTAAAACCAAAATCATTCCATCTCTCTTCAGTAAATTTAATATACACGTAATCCTACATGGATTTTTTAACACGACTTTGCCCGTTTACTTGTACCTTGCATTTTGGTTTAGAAAGATTAGCCATTTTGGTTTTTCTTTTTGCTCCTTTTACTTACACACAATGAAAAGAATGCGGCATTCTATTTTGATTTTGATCTTCACACTCTCGGTTTTTCAACTTGCTATTGCCCAAACTGATCAACCAAAACCAAAGCTGGTAGTGGGGATCGTGGTGGATCAAATGCGGTACGACTATATAACCCGCTATTGGGATTTGTTTGGCAACGATGGCTTCAAGAAGCTTGTCAATAATGGATACAATTTTTCAAATGCGCATTATGAATATGTCCCTACCTACACAGCTGCCGGCCATGCTAACATAGCGACTGGTGCTTTGCCTGCAGTGAATGGAATTGTAGGAAATGAATGGTTCGATCGGGCAGAGAACAAAGTGGTGTACTGTGCTGAGGACAAGTCGGTAAGCACGATTGGCAGCACGTCCAAGGCAGGGTTAATGTCCCCGAAGCGATTGCTCAGCACAACGGTTGGCGATGAACTTCGTCTTGGCTCGAATTTCAAATCGCGGGTATTTGGTATTGCGCTAAAGGACAGAGGTGCTATTTTATCCACCGGTACTTCGGCCAACGCAGCCTATTGGTTTGATGATGAGTCGGGCAATTTTATAACGTCAAGCTATTATATGAAAGAATTGCCAGCCTGGGTCCAGGCGTTTAACAATTTAAAACTTCCTACAAAATATTTAGGGCAGGTATGGAAGCCGCTTACATCCATAGAGCTTTTGCAACAGGTAAGTATTGAAGATAGAAATCCTTATGAAGGAAAATATAAAGGCGTTGAAAAATCTGTGTTCCCGTATGACCTTTCCGTGATTTCAAAAAATCAGGGCATAGGCCTTATCCGCAATGTGCCCGCGGGCAACACGTTAACAACTGATTTTGCCAAAGAACTTATTTTAAAAGAAAAACTGGGAAAGAATGGCGTTACAGATTTACTAATGCTGAGTTATTCCACACCCGATTATATTGGGCATCAGTTTGGCCCCCGGTCGGTAGAAGTGGCAGACATGTACTTGCGTCTCGATCTA
>JBGTDF010000053.1:0-8483 GCA_041748455.1 Planktosalinus sp. | reverse complement strand
TGCATCCCAAAAATCATATTCATCCATATACTTTACTTTGTAACTAATCACGCCCGAAAGCTGAAAAAGAAACATCGTAAAAGGAACCAATATTGCATATCGCCACCATCTGTTTGAGGTTAAAAACCAAATACCCGTAAGTACCACAAAAGTGATTTTGGTGAATAAAGCATGCATATAGGTTTGTACATTACTGAAAGCCCCAGATTCAAATGTTCCTATCCAGGTATCCCAGGTGGTTTGATCGGCGGGTGCATACTTATATATATAAAATAAAAAGGGCGTAGAAATCAGAATTATTGATAATACGCCGCCTTTTAGTAAGTCATGTTTCCTATCCGTTAGGCGGTAGTTCATATTTCGCTTTGTCAAGGTTTTGTTCGTCGTTTCCTATAGATTCCGGAGTACAACTGGCTGCAAGAGCAGCGATGGCCAAAATAAACATTAATTTTTTCATAAGAGTAGTTTTTCTGTTATTTAATATTGCAAATAAACGGATAAATATGCCCTTAATCGATAATTGAATAAAAAAGATACCAACAAGTTGTCAACAATGTTAAAATTAGAAATAAAAAAAGCTCCAACATTGTGGAGCTTTTAATTTTTAAAATCAGGACTTTTCGTATGTTTAAGAAACTGTATCTTCTACAGCTTCTTCATATTCGCGAACTTCTTCTTGAATATCTTCAACTGCTTCATCTCTGATTTGTTCGATTTCTTCTGCAGTGTCTTCTGTTTTCTTTTCTGTATCTCTGCAAGAAGAGATAGAAACTGCAAATGCCAATGCAAAAATTCCTAAAATTGCTCTTTTCATTTTTTAAGTTTAATTGGTTATTAATGGACAAATGTATTAATTTTTCTTTAACATTTTAATTTTTAAACTATTTATTACCAGCATCCTATCTTTTATTGGAAATTTTCCTAATTTATTATAAATAAAGCATTTCTTAGTTGGAAATGTTCCATATATATTTTATATTTCAGGCATGAAAAAAGAGATATCCATTGAATTCCTTAGATTCAAGGAAATAAGATTGGAAAATAATTATACGCAACAGGCATTTGCCGAGTTGCTGGATATTCCTTCATCCACCGCAGATATTGAAAGGGGGAAGACAAAAATCACCGGGCAGGTTGTGGTTAAATTTTTGAAATTGTTTGATATAAATCCGCTCTGGCTTTACGGGGAAAGTGCTTTTAAATATAAAAAAAATGCCACGGTTGATATCACCCCTAAGATTATCACTGTTAATTCGCAGCAGGATGAAAATATTCTGCTCGTCAATCAAAAAGCCGCTGCAGGCTATCCTCAAAATATACAGGAAGCCCAATGGTTTGAACAACTACCGGCATTTGACCTTCCTTTGCCACAATACAGAAATGCCACTTACAGGGGGTTTCAGGTTGAAGGTGACAGTATGATGCCTAGTATCCGACCGCAGGAATGGGTTATAGGAAGGGCAGTCAATGACATGGGGGAAGTAGCAGATAACAGGGTATATGTCGTGGTGTTGCAGGATTCTCTTTTAGTGAAGAAAATCCAAAAGTTACCTAACACTTCCAAAATCAGGCTTATATCGCTTAATCCGGCATATTTGCCAATAGAAGTGCAAATCAAAGATATTCAGGAAATGTGGCAGGTTAACAGTAAATTGTCATTTGGTATAGAAGAACCTGCAGATAATTATTTATTACAGCAATTGCAGGATTCCATGCGGGATTTAAAAGCGCAAATCAGTAATTTCCAGAAACAAAAATGAGCCGCAAAAAGCAGCTCATTTCTTATTGATTTTTAACAAATAGAGGACTAGTTATCGTCTCCTATTTTGTCAATTTGCTTGTCAATTTCTTTGTTTACTTCATTGTCAGCTCTTTCTGCAGCTCTTTGTAAAGCTCCTTTGCTCTCTTCAGTCTCCGTTTTAACTTCCACTTCCCTGATAATTTCTACCTTTTCTGTTTTAGTTTCTGTTTCTCTGCAAGATACAAGTGTCAATGTTGCTGTAAAGATAAGTGCAATAGCTAAAATTACTTTTTTCATGATGTTAGATTTAGTATTAAATACGGGTCAAAACTACTCAAATTTAACATCTTAGCATAGCTTTTTGGAAATAATTATGGATTCTTTTTTAAATGCTTTAGAATTACAGATGTTGCTCCTGTATTATTATGGATGTAATGCCCGCATATCATTCCGGTTTTTTCCCGGAAAGAAGTATCGGTTATAAACTTATCCATTATATTTTTTAATTCCGAAAAGGTAGAAACAGAAAACAATCCTGCCCTCTGTTGCAATGCTTCAGCTTCAGGAAAATTATCGTGATTTTTACCTATGACAATGGGCACCCCAAAAGTAGCCGGTTCCAGTATATTATGCAGACCCGTAGTTCCCATAGCGCCTCCCACATAGGCTATGTCTGCATAGCTGTAAACCCTGGTGAGTAACCCAATAGTGTCCACTATAAAAACATCATATTCATTAAGGGGTTTACCGGTTTTTTCAGAATACAAGACTGTTTTTTTTGTGATGCGTTCTTTTAATTTTTGGATGTCCCCCTTTTTTATGTTGTGAGGGGCAATGATAAATTTTGTGTTACCGGAAGAACTATTAATGAACTCTATTAACAAATCTTCATCTTCCTTCCAGGTACTTCCTGCAACCAGGCATACATCTCCTGCTTTAAAATTTTCAATAAATGGTAATGTATTGTCCTGTAAAAGCTGTTGGGAAACCCTGTCAAACCTAGTATCCCCACTAATCGTGACATTCTGAAAATGGATAGTTTGCAGGGTATTTTTTGAATCCTCATTCTGCACAAAAAAGTGTTCAAAAACGGTAAGCGATTCCCGCATCCAGCCGCCGTAGGGTTTAAAAAATAGTTGGGACTTTCGGAACAATCCCGATATTAATATTGTCCTTACCTTTTGTTGTTTCAATTCGTATAAATAGTTGGGCCAGAATTCATATTTAACAAAAATGGCAAGCTCAGGATGTATTGCCGCAACAAATTTCCTTGCGTTGGTAATGGTATCCACAGGCAGGTAACACACTACATCTGCTTCCGCGGTATGCTTTTTTACTTCATACCCTGAGGGGGAGAAAAAGGTCAAGATGATTTTATGTAAAGGGAATTCTTTTCTGATTTCCTTTAAAACCGGAAGACCTTGTTCATATTCCCCCAGGGAGGCACAATGCATCCAGATGGTCTTGTCTTCAGGAAACACAGAAGTTTTCAGCATGGTTAAAACATTTTTCCTTCCAGTGACAAAAAGTTTCATTTTAGCAGAAAAAAATTGTGCCACCCAAACGATAAAAGTGGTGATATGCACTAAAAAATTATATACAAACCGCATAGTACTATTGTGTAGTGCTAAAATACAGTTCTTTCTGAAATTACATTGTTTCCCGTCGCCAATTTTAGTATTTTTGTGGTTCTACCTTATTACATTTCTATGAAGAAAATACAAATGGTTGACCTGAAAGGGCAATACCAGCATATCAAAGAACAAGTTACCACTTCTGTACTCGAAGTAATTGAATCCACCGCTTTCATCAATGGTCCTGAAGTGCAGCAGTTCCAGAAAGAATTAGAAGCTTATTTAGGGGTTAAACATGTGATCCCCTGTGCCAATGGTACGGACGCCTTGCAAATTGCGATGATGGGTCTTGGTTTGAAACCCGGCGATGAAGTTATCACTGCCGATTTTACTTTTGCAGCTACGGTTGAGGTAATAGCGCTTTTACAACTTACGCCTGTTTTAGTGGACGTTTATCCGGACACTTTTAATATAGATATCGAAGCCCTTGAAAAAGCCATTACGCTAAAAACAAAAGCCATAGTGCCCGTACACCTGTTTGGTCATAGTGCCAATATGGATGCTATTATGGCTGTCGCCGAAAAACACAATCTGTATGTAATCGAAGATAATGCACAGGCCATCGGTGCCAATTATACCTTTAAAAACGGAAGCAAGAAGAAAGCCGGAACCATAGGTCATGTTGGTGCTACCTCCTTTTTTCCTTCCAAAAATTTAGGATGTTACGGGGATGGCGGTGCAATTTTTACCAATGATGATGACCTGGCGCATACCCTGCGCGGCGTTGTCAATCACGGGATGTATGAACGTTACTATCATGATGTGGTGGGTGTGAACTCGCGTTTGGATTCTATTCAGGCGGCAGTTTTACGCGCTAAATTGCCAAAACTGGACAGTTATAACAAATCCCGTCAGGAAGCTGCAAGAAAATATACCGCAGCATTGAAAGATCATCCTGCCATCAAAACCCCGGTGACCAAAACCAATGTGGATTGCTCAAAATCCAACGGTATTTGTGATACCTGTGATTGTCATGTATTTCATCAGTACACCTTGCGCATCACTAATGGAAAAAGAGATGCACTGGCAAAACACTTAAGCGAATTACAAATTCCGCACGGGATATATTATCCGATACCTTTACATAATCAAAAAGCATATAAAGACAGTCGTTACAGGGAAGAAGATTTTCCTGTGACCAACCAACTGGTCAAAGAAGTTATATCTTTACCTATGCATACGGAATTGGATGAGGAGCAGATAGGGTTTATTACTTCATCAATTTTAGAATTCCTGCGGAGGCAGGAATCTTAGTTTTTTTGTTTTGGAAACATATTAAAGTTTAATTATTTAAATAACGGGACCCCCGCTTTCGCGGGTGATTGATATGAAAATACTGGTTACAGGAGGTTTAGGTTATATTGGTTCCCACACGGTGGCTGCTTTGCAGCAAGCCGGGTTTGAGGTGTTGATTGTGGATAACATGTCTAATTCGTCCATAGACGTTTTAGAAGGAATTGTAAAAATCACCGGTATACATCCGCAGTTCAAATTTCTGGATCTTCGCGATAAGAGTGAAGTCCATCATTACTTTAAAACCCACAAGGATATTGACGGTATCATCCATTTTGCAGCTTCCAAAGCGGTGGGGGAGAGTGTAGAAAATCCGTTGCTTTATTACGAGAACAATGTGAGCAGTCTTGTGCATCTATTGCAGGAATGCAATAAATATCACATTCAAAACCTTATTTTCAGTTCTTCATGCACCGTTTATGGGGAACCGAATAGTTTGCCAATCACAGAAAATGCACCGGTGAAAACTGCCACTTCCCCTTATGGCAATACCAAACAAATTTCAGAAGAAATTATAAGGGACACCACAACGGTTTCTGACTTAAAAGCAATTGCCTTGCGTTATTTCAATCCCATTGGCGCTCATGCTTCTGCGGAAATAGGAGAATTACCCTTGGGAGTGCCACAAAATTTAGTGCCTTTTATTACACAAACTGCATACGGAATTCGTGAGGAGCTTTCCGTGTATGGCGATGATTATCCCACTAAGGACGGGAGCTGCATTCGAGATTACATTCATGTAGTTGATCTTGCGGAAGCGCATGTCGTTGCCTTAAAGCGTTTGCTGGAAAATAAAAATACCGCTGCTTTTGAAGTCTTTAATGTTGGCACCGGTACCGGAAGCTCTGTCTTTGAAGTTATCCAAACCTTCGATGCTGTAACAGGCCAAAAATTAAAATATAAAGTAGTAGAAAGGAGGGAAGGCGATGTAATTGCTGTATATGCAGACACCACCAAAGCCAATAAAGAACTCGGATGGACTGCCAAACATTCCCTTGCAGATGCGCTTGCTTCTGCCTGGAAATGGGAGCAGAAAGTGCGGGAGGAGAAATAATGGGATTTGAGATTATAGACCTAAAAAATGGTTTGCTAAAAATATCTAAATAGGTAGTTTGTTGTAATTTCAAATAAACCGCTATCTTTAACTATTGTCCAACTAATCACAACCACCTCTTTTGGGATATGACTATGAAAAAACTTATTCTCTTCAGCATTTTTTTAATTTCTTTGGGTATTGCTGCCCAAGACACTTACATCCACTGCGGCAAACTTATCGACACCAGAAATGGTAAAGTGCTAACCAACAAAACCATTGTGATTTCGGGCAACAAAATTTCCAGTCTTCAGGACGGTTATGTAAACCCGACAAGCACCAACGACAAAGTCATCGACCTTAAAACAAAAACCGTGATGCCCGGCTGGATAGATATGCACGTGCATATTGAGTCTGAGACAAGTCCTACACAATACTTAGACGAGTTCACTAAAAATGAAGCAGATGTGGCTTATGATGCACAGGAAATTGCAGAACGCACCCTTATGGCAGGTTTCACCACAGTGAGAGACCTGGGCGGAAGCGGTGTGAATGTTTCCTTACGAAACGCCATAAACAGAAAAAAAGTTGCAGGACCACGAATTTTCACTTCGGAAAAATCCCTTGCAACCACCGGCGGACATGCAGATCCCACTAATGGTGTAAAAAGTGAATTAATGGGAGACCCGGGACCAAAAGATGGTGTGGTAAACAGTATTGAAGATGCCAGAAAAGCAGTGCGACAACGTTATAAAAACGGCGCCGACTGGATAAAGATTACCGCAACAGGAGGTGTGCTCAGTGTTG
Source organism: Planktosalinus sp. (assembly GCA_041748455.1). Classification (GTDB taxonomy): domain Bacteria; phylum Bacteroidota; class Bacteroidia; order Flavobacteriales; family Flavobacteriaceae; genus Planktosalinus. The sequence goes on along the minus strand of JBGTDF010000053.1, from coordinate 1,975 downwards.
CCAAAAGTGGATCTAATCCGCAATTTTTTATCGACGAGATCAAAGCTATTGTGGAAGCAGCAAAAGACTATGGTATGCAAGTTGCTGCTCACGCCCATGGTGATGAAGGTATGCAACGTGCCATCAAAGGCGGTGTAAAAACCATAGAACACGGCACACAGATGAGCGAGGCTACCATGGACTTAATGAAGCAAAATGACGTGTACCTGGTGCCTACGATTAGTGCCGGGAAATATGTGGCGGGTAAAGCAAAGGTAGAAAATTACTATCCGGCCATTATTGTGCCTAAGGCCTTGGCAATAGGTGCGCAAATTCAGGAAACTTTCGGGAAAGCATATAAACGTGGCGTTCCCATAGCTTTTGGAACAGATGCCGGAGTTTTTCCTCACGGGGAAAACGCCAAAGAATTTATCTATATGACCGAAGTGGGAATGCCCATTATGGCAGCTTTGCAATCTGCTACTACCACCAATGCCAAATTGTTAGGAATGGAAACCCAGATAGGGGTTCTACAAGCCGGTTATTTAGCTGATATTATTGCTACAGAGGAAGATCCAACCCAAAACATAAACACAGTGGAAAATGTGGTGTTTGTGATGAAAGATGGAGTGGTTTATAAGGAATAGATTTGAGATTTGAGATGTGAGATTTGAGAGGGGTTTTCCCGCTGATCTCGCAGATCAACGTAGAATATAACCCTCTCAGGGTTTTAAACCCTGAGAGGGTTTGGTTTTTTATTCAAATTTCGCCGCGTCAGTCACAGCATCCTTGTGGATTTTTTTGACCAGTCCCTGCAATACATTTCCGGGGCCTACTTCTATGAATTTTGTGGCGCCGTCTGCTACCATGTTTTGTATGCTTTGGGTCCACTTTACAGGAGCTGTTAATTGAAAGATGAGGTTTTCTTTTATCTCTTCGGGATTTGTTACGGCAAAGGTGGACACGTTTTGGTATACCGGGCAAACGGGTGTTGCAAACGGGGTGTTTTCTATGGCGCGTGCAAGTTCTTCGCGGGCAGGTTCCATAAGCGGGGAGTGAAATGCGCCACCCACCGGAAGAAGTAAAGCCCGTCTGGCTCCACGTTCTTTTAAGCGTTCGCACGCTTCTTCCACGGCTTTTACTTCCCCTGAAATTACGAGTTGGCCGGGACAATTATAATTGGCCGCAACCACAATACCATCGACATCTGCACAAACTGCTTCCACGATATGGTCATCCAACCCTAAAACGGCAGCCATTGTAGATGGCTGCATTTCGCAGGCTTTTTGCATGGCTTGTGCGCGCTTGGAAACGAGCAGCAGGGCATCTTCAAACGCCAGGGTTTTATTGGCCACCAATGCAGAGAACTCACCCAGGGAATGTCCTGCAACCATATCGGGTTTAAAGCTGTCGGCAAGAACTTCAGCTAAAATTACCGAATGTAAAAAGATGGCCGGTTGGGTAACCTTGGTTTCTTTTAATTCGTCGGCAGTGCCTTCAAACATGATTTTTGTGATATCAAAACCAAGTATTTCATTGGCCTGATGAAAACGTTTTCTGGCTTGTTCTGAGGAATCGTATAGGTCTTTGCCCATTCCTGTGAATTGGGCGCCTTGTCCGGGGAATATGTATGCGGTCATAGGTTTCTTGTTTTGCTTCGCACAGTTCGCTGCGCTCGTGTCAGGTTTAAAGTTTCTTGTTTCTTCTTTTGCTTCTAAAAGTTCGCTTCGCTCATATCAGGTTTTTTATTGGTGGTTGAGCGGAGCCGAAACCACCGTATTTATAACAAAAATAAGAAAATAAATCAGGAATATTTCTGTAGGATGGATTTTACCGAGATATACTATCTATTTCCGAAGATAAGTCAAATAGGTAAATGCAAACTCATGTTTTTCATCTTTTGGGTGAAATTCCTGATTTATTAATTCCCATTCGTTTTCGTCAATTTCCGGAAAGAAGGTATCTGCTTCCACAGTGGCGTGCACGCGGGTGAGTT
>JBGTDF010000052.1:0-1652 GCA_041748455.1 Planktosalinus sp. | reverse complement strand
AACTAGTTTTTTGATATCGTCTTCCACATCCTGAAAGTAACGATCTTTAGACCCTTCTTTCATCGCCTCCACAGAACCCATGCCACGGTAAGATTTATATTTTCTGGATTCGTAAATTATTGTTTCTCCCGGACTTTCCTTTGTGCCGGCCAGTAAAGAACCTAACATCACACTGTCTGCTCCTGCTGCCAATGCTTTGGGAATATCGCCTGTATATCGTATGCCGCCATCTGCAATGACGGGAATACCACTTCCTTTTATGGCCGCTGCAACTTCCAGTACCGCAGAAAATTGCGGAAAACCAACACCGGCGATCACCCGTGTGGTACAAATAGAACCCGGACCAATACCCACTTTTACAGCATCTGCTCCTGCTGCCACTAAATATTTTGCTGCTTCTGCGGTTGCAATATTACCCACTACCACATCCAGTTCAGGATATTTTTTCTTAACAGATTTTAATACATCAACTACACCTTTAGTATGTCCATGAGCAGTATCGATTACCACCGCGTCCACACCTGCATTCACCAGGGCTGTCGTACGTTCCATAACATCAGGGGTAACACCCAGTGCAGCTGCTACCCGAAGCCTTCCATAGGCATCTTTATTGGCAATAGGTTTTTGGGAAAGTTTGGTTATATCCCTAAAGGTTATTAAGCCTACCAAAGTACCATCTTTTTTAACAACCGGTAACTTTTCGATTTTATGTTTTTGCAATATGATTTCCGCTTGCTCTAAAGAGGTACCCTCACTAACTGTTATCAATTTTTCAGAAGTCATTACCTCACTAATGGAACGTTTGTTGTTCTTTTCGAAACGCAAATCCCTGTTGGTTACAATCCCGATTAATTTGGCATTGGCATCAGTAATGGGTATTCCGCCAATGCTGTATTCACGCATACTCTTTTGGGCATCACCTACAGTTGCGGTTATTGGAAGTGTAATGGGGTCCAGAATCATCCCGCTTTCTGCGCGTTTTACTTTACGCACTTCTGCAGCCTGCTGATCGATACTCATATTTTTATGCAATACCCCTATCCCACCTTCACGGGCTATAGCGATAGCCATGGCGCTTTCGGTAACGGTATCCATCGCCGCGGAAATAATAGGCACATTGATGGTAATATTTTTGGTGAATTTTGTTGAAATGGAAACGTCCCTGGGGAGTACTTCGGAATAGGCAGGAACTAATAATACGTCGTCGTATGTAAGTCCTTCCCCTAAAATTTTGTCGTTGTGAGCAGTCATTGCAATTAAGGTTTAATTGCGTGCAAATATAACATTTTTATACCATTAAACATGGATATGTTATTTAAAAGTTTGCTTGGGTCTTGTATAACAAATATGTCACCCCTAAAGGGGTTTTTGTGTAAACCGGAAAATCATTTCTACCAATATTTCACCCCTGTCGGGGTTCTAATCTTATTTGTAATCCCGTAGGGATGGCATATTGGTAAATGATTAAAAAAACATGTAATGCTAAATCCCTTTAGGGATGACATATTTAAAGCGATTGTCAGGCAAATAGACCTTTAGCACGAATAAAATTTATATCCACCTAAGATATATGCCACCCTTAACGAGGTTTTAGAATTCGATATCCATATTTTGAATACCAAATATTATGTTAATACTATGCCTTAAAGTTT
>JBGTDF010000051.1:0-1699 GCA_041748455.1 Planktosalinus sp. | reverse complement strand
AATAAAGGTACGGAAGCTGCTATCACAGCTATAAAAATGGCGCAATTGCGGAAGGAGTCAAAGTTTTAGAAGTTAGAGGTTAGAAGTTAGAGGTAAGAAGTTAGAAGTGTGTAGAGTCCTAAATAGGATTGACTGTTTTATGAAGTTGGTTAATGATTAATTTTAATTCAAAGTTACTAATTCTTTATCTAATTTTCTTTCAAACGCTACAGGGGTATAATGACTTATGGAGCTATGGCTTTTTTCATAATTATACATGTAAACGGCTTTGTTCAATTTCTTTGTGAGTTCATCAAAACTTATGGGGTTATACCCTTTTAAGTAGCTGTTTTTAATTGTCCCATTAATCCTTTCAGCATGTGGATTCTCGTATACATTTTTACACATGCTATTTCTTAGACGTCCGCTTGTAATTTTTATAAACCTCCTACTATAATACTGCCCTCCACCATCGGAATGGATAATGGGTTTTACCTCTTGATTCATTTTTATTCGGGTTAAGGCCATTTTTAAAGCTGGTATAGTAGTGTCTTCTGTACTAAGGGTATTACTTGCACTATAACCAATTATCCTTCGGGAGTACTGATCCATAATAAAGGTGAGATAGTAAAACTTACTGTTCATTTCATAATAAGTTATATCACTTACCCAAACCTGGTTTACACCTGTCAACTCCCGACCCGTAACCAAATTGGGGAATCGAATGACTCCGCTGCTGTCTGTTGTCCTTTTAAAGGATTTTTTTGGAGCTATCTTAAATCCATAATTACGATAAAAGTCAAAGAACTTATCCCTGCCCATTGTTTGTGGGTTTACCTTTCTATAGAGAGCCTTACAGCCCATTTCCGGATGATCTTCCCTTACCTGATGTAGAACTACTTTTAACTGTTCTTCCTCCCCAGCTCTTTTTAATTCTCTATTGAGTCGCTGATGAATATTTTGCCTGGTAGTATCTAGCCAACGATAGATCTGGTTCATTTTCCACCGGTGTTTTTCCCTATGGAGCCAGAACCAGGTAACAGTTTGGAACCAAATTTTTTTTTAATGTCGATATCATACATTTCTTCTGCAATATCAATCATCTTACTTTTAAATTCAATCTCGAATTGCTTTTGGCCAAGCATTTGTTCCAGTTCACGAATCCTTGCCTTTAATTCCTGTATTTTACGGGTATCACTCATTAGTTCTACAACTTGTTTTACACCTCGTTTGTGGTTACGGGAATACTTATAGAGCCATTTATATACTGCAGTGGTTGATACTTCGTATTCCCTGCTGACTTCCAGAACAGTGGTTATGTTCTTCTCAATTTCCCGAACCTTTTTACGTTTAAAGTTTTCACTAAAATAACGATTTATTCGCTGAGAAGATTCATTAGAAAAATCTTTTAAATTTGCCATAATATTGAGTTGTTTAAAACTCCGTAAAATGGTCAACTTATTTCAGTACCCGACAGTTACCTACCATATATAAATATCACGCACTTCAGCAAATATCAGTTCACTTTTATCAATGCGGCTAAATCTTTTGCTCTTTGAGTAATATTATCTATATCAGTTCCTACTTTGTCATAGGTCAGGACCACGCCCATTCTTCTGTAAGGGCGGGAGGTGGGTTTACCGAAAAGCCGGAAATCTGACTGAGGTGCTGAAGCAATTTTTTCGATGCCTTCAAAAGTAGGGTTGTCACTGTTTTTTTC
>JBGTDF010000050.1:0-5452 GCA_041748455.1 Planktosalinus sp. | reverse complement strand
TGAAGTCCACAAAATCCAATAAAAATTCCCTGGCCATTTTAATGGGAGGAATGCCTTTACAAAAAACCGTTTTCGACGGACAAACCGGATATAGCATGGCTCAGGGCCAAAGAACAGATTTTACAGAAGAGCAAGTTATAGCTTCTAAATCAACCGCTGTTCCTTTCCCTGAATTAATTGCTAAAGGTGCTACCTTAAAAGGTGTAGAAAATGTAAATGGCACTAATGCCTATGTAATTGCTTTTACTGATAAAAGTTTTGGCTATTATGATATGGGAACAGGACTAAAATTAAAAAATGAAACCATCCAAGATATGAATGGTATGGAAATGAGAACTGCGATACAATACAGCGAATACAAAGAAGTAGGCGGAATAAAATTCCCACACACCATTGGTGTTGCTGCCGGCCCGCAAGAATTAAAATTTGAAGTTGCAGAAATAAAAATCAACGAAGGCGTAAGCGACGAGGATTTTAAATAAGCTTATTTTTTTCACAATACAAACCGTCCCTTTATATTTATATTGGGGCGGTTTTTCTTACCCGCTTTTTACTGTTTGCCAGTATTACACCTAAAATAATAACAGCCCCTGCAATAATTTGCAGGAACGAAAACTTTTCACCGTCAAAAATACCCCATATTAATGCCACTATAGGAATAGTATAGGTAACGGAAGTAGAAAAAACCGGGGTGCTTATTTGGATTAGTTTATTAAAAATAAGCAATGCAAGCGCAGAACCAAAAACCGCAAGTAATGCCACATAACCTATAGAAGTCATGGTTTCTTTATTGGAAAGAATTTCCTGGCTAAAAAAACCTGTCAAAGCCAGAATAATAAAGGATGGTACCATTAGAACCAAAAAGCATCCCGTGGCAATCCCCAAAGGCGAAAGTTCCTGCATATGGGTTTTGATGATATTCACGTTCATGGCATACCCCACCGTCGCCACAAAAATGAACAAAACATATCTGTAATCCTGATCCGGATTGATGGAAGAACCTTGCCAGATTAGCATTAAACAACCCAAAAGCCCGATAATAACCCCAAATAACTGTCGTCTTGTAAACCCTATCGCAAACAACAAAGAGCCAAAAATAAGTGTCATAATGGGTGTAGTGGCATTCAAAATGGAAGAGATGGCGCTATCTATTTCTGTTTGGGCAAATGCAAAACAAAAAGCGGGAATAAAAGTGCCTATCGTTCCGGCTACTGCTATCCATTTCCATTGCTTTTTATCAATTCTTTTCAATCTGGTAAATCCAATAATCAAAAGAAAAACCGAAGCAATAAAAACACGCAAAGCACCCACCTGTACAGGGGTTAATCCAATAAGCGATTTTTTGATCAATATAAAGGAACTCCCCCATACTATAGAAAGTATAATCAAAAAAAGCCACTTTATATTTGCCTTATCCATACTCAAATTTAGAAAGCACAAAATTGGAAATTTAAAAGGAATTAAGAGGTGATTTTTGTAATTTTGTGGGAAATAAAATATACTCCTTATGAAAGCTTTAAAAACAATGGTTGTTGTAGTTTCTTTACTTTTTGCTTTTACCTCATGTAAAAATGAAACAACCCCGGAAACAAAAACAGTTGAAATGGCAGAAACCGCGCCTGAAAAAATACTAAACCCCGATGCAAACTATGTCACTGCAAGTTTTAGTGTGGAAGGCATGAAATGCGCTATGGGTTGTGCAAAAGTGATCGAGAAAAATTTATTTGCAATGGATGGTGTCAAAAAAGCTGTAGTGGATTTTGATTCTCAAATGGCAACCGTTATTTATGATGATGAACTTGTTAATGAGGAAAAATTAACCGCTTCAGTTGCTGCAACTTCAGAGACCTATAAGGTGATTTGGGATACCAATAAAGAAGAAGTTATCATCGAATAATAATTAAATTTCTTATTTAATAGCCACTTTAAAGGTCTTTCTGGTATTTTCAAACGATTCTGCCACAAGCATATACAAGCCGCTTTTAAATTGGGAAACATCCAGGGTTATCGAATCCTGCTGCTCGGTGTTTTTAAAATCAACTATTTTCTTGCCTTGCAAAGTATAAACTGCAAGGCTTTTTACTTTTTGGGTATTTTTCAATATACATTGTTGACTTTGCGATGGTGTATAAACGATAATATTTTCAAGACCATCCTGAGGTTTAAGAAGACCTAAGTGAATAGGCTCACAACCTTTAATAGAATCAAGATTAGTATAAAAACCCTCGCCGTCTTTAAAAAAACAACTCAAATGTCCAGCACCGTTAATATCCGGCAATCCACCGGGCGCATTAATTATTGACAAAGAACCTACACCTTCAATCCAAATTGCATTATCAGTGCTAATGGTATTTGTTGCGGTGGGCGAAAAGTAATAATGGGCATACTCATTTTCATCCACCAAAGCACGGTAACGAATGGAATCCAGCATAAAATAACCGCCTTCCGGAGGAAATGGCGTAATAGGGTTTAGCATTTCTATGGTGTCCCCTTCCGTTAATGAAAAATCATATAATAAATAAACATCTATTCTATCCGGACTGACTTTAGTTAAATAAATTTTTTTATCGTTTACTTCTTCCCGTAATAAAAAAGTTCGGGAGATATAATGGTAGCCATCCAGGATTTTATGTGTTTTTCCATCTACAATTGTGTCCCCATCTGTATAATAGACATCTGTAAAACATCCGAAATAACACGTGGTAAATTGCCATTCATTTACATTATCCAACAAGGTTTTGTATGTCTGTCCAAAGATTGGCAGAGTGAATATATAAAGGAGATAAAGTAAAATTCTTGTCATTTTTTATTCCAAATTAATTTTATGTTATTCCTCCCACTCAATAGTTTCCATTATTCTACGAATATCCCTTCGTAAATATTCCACTGCGGGATAGATGGAATCAAAGTTGGGTTTTGTATTAAAGTAAATCGACCCGGTAATAAAATGGTTAAGGGTATCGGTTACAAAAAACTGGGAGGGCGTTGCTGCGTTTCCTCCTATTTCATAATACATCCCATACACTTTTTTAATACTGTCTTCATAATCGAGATCTTCAATGACGGAAGCTTTAATGGTATGGTCATAGGTTAACTTTTGTGCATCAAAAAGCAGCGAATCCAGATTATCTCCCACAGATCTATATGTCAAATAAATAGTAGCTTTCATTCTGGGATACACCAAATTAATCCAGCAATTATCTTTTCGGGAAGTGTTTGCCTGCATATTGACTTCAAAAGCAAAAGGACAATCCAGATTGATTTTTTGATATATCGGTTCCGGATATTCTAACCGCAACATCGCTTTAGGCTTAATTAAAACTTCTTCCTCACAAGAAAGCAAAAGGAAAAAGGAAAATAGCACAATTATATACCTCATGAATATAGTTTCAATATTTTTAAAGAAGAAATCTCACTAACTGAATAAACTCTTAAAAGGGAAGATCATCCCTATCTTCTTCATCTGCATGACTGCTTTTCTGTGGGCTGGTGTCAGCGGGTTTTTCATTAGATTCTTTTACTTCTTTAGAGCCTGCATCACTATCCCCTTTTGGAGTTAAAAAGGTAAAATCTGTACACTGTATTTCTGTGCTGTAGCGATCTTGACCCTGATCATCCTGCCATTTACGGGTTTTTAATCTGCCTTCAATATAGACCTTGTCCCCTTTTTTTAAATATTTCTCGCAAATTTCAGCAGCTTTATTGCGCACCACTATATTATGCCATTCTGTATTGGTAACCCGCTCTCCTGAAGTTTTATTGACATAGGTTTCATTGGTTGCAAGAGGAAATCTTCCTATAGCACCTCCACCATCAAAATAAATCATTTTAACATCATCGCCTGTATGCCCTATAAGCATAACTTTATTTAGTGTTCCTGTCATAATTTTTAAGCTAATTTCCCAAAGGTATCAAATTTAATCGTCTTTTAAAACGGGAAACGGGTAATAAAGTTGTGTAACACAATTGGTACAGGAAAAGAACCTATAACGTCAAAGGGCACTCCTTTATCTTCTAAGGAAGTTGTATTTATAATCCAAAACCGTATGTGTAGATGCTGGTGAGAAAGTTTATGAATTACAGGTGCTTCATTATAAAGTGTAACAGATTCAATAGTGGTGTAGGTAATTAATTCTTTCACCTGGTCTTTTTCCAAATAACTTGTTACTTCTGTTTCAATCAATGGAAATTCATATAAATTTTTCCATATTCCCGGGGCAGTGCGTTGCTGAATCACTGTTTTTTCATCGGAAGAATTAAGAACAAGATAATTAAAGTATCGGTTTCTGACCTTGGTTTTTGAGCTTTTAACCGGAAGGTTATCTATCTCCTTATTTCGGAAAGCATAACAATCTGTTTGAAATACACAATCTTTACACAAAGGGTTTTTTGGCTTGCACCATAAGGCCCCAAATTCCATCAAAGCCTGATTATAGGTTCCCGGATTCTCTTTGTCCAATAGTTCCATCGCCAATGCTTTAAATTCTTTTATCCCGCCGGTTGTATTAATAGGAGTATAAATCCCAAAAAATCTGGACAATACCCGGTATACATTTCCATCAACCACGGCATGAGGCTGCTCATAACAAATAGAAGATATAGCACTTGCAGTATAATCACCAACACCCTTTAATTTAAGGAGCCCTTCATAATTATCAGGGAAAATTCCGTTATGGTTTTCCACAATATATTTTGCGGTATGGTGTAGATTTCTCGCTCTAGAATAATACCCAAGCCCTTGCCAAAGTTTTAAAATATCATGTTCAGGAGCTTTTGCTAATTCAAATATTGTAGGATAAGCTTTCACAAATGCAAGAAAATAAGGCAAACCCTGCTCGATTTTGGTTTGTTGCATGATTATTTCCGAAAGCCAAATAGAATAAGGATGTTTATTTTTACGCCAGGGGAGATTCCGTTTATTTTCTAAGTACCAATAAATTAATTTGTTAGCAAAATTCATTATTCCATTTGTATGCATACAAAAATAGATTATATCTGATTATATTTTAATCTTTTAGGGTTGTTTTGTTGATATTAAAATCACTATATTTGCGGTCTCGAAAAAATTAATTTTTTAATCCTTAAATATTACAGAATGACAAAAGCAGATATCGTAGCTAAAATATCAGAAAAGCTAGGAATGGAAAAAGGTGATGTTCAAGCTACTGTTGAAACATTTATGACAGAAGTTAAAAATTCATTAGAAAGTGGAGACAACGTTTACCTAAGAGGTTTCGGAAGTTTCATTATCAAAACAAGAGCAGAAAAAACAGGTCGTAACATTTCCAAAAACACGACTATAAAAATACCAGCACACAATATCCCTGCATTCAAACCGGCAAAAATATTTGTTGAAGGAGTGAAAGGCAATGTGGAAGTAAAATAATTAATAACTTTAAATACGAAATTATATGCCAAGTGGTAAAAAAAGAAAAAGACACAAGGTAGCAAC
>JBGTDF010000049.1:0-3355 GCA_041748455.1 Planktosalinus sp. | reverse complement strand
TCTTAACGAAATTATTTATTGTTCATGTTATTTTAATAACTTTCTTAAGGGCCATACTGTCAATAAAATTACCTTTAATACTGGTTGTTTTATAACGCTTAGATAATCACTGACTTTGTACTCTAAATAATTCGAGGCGTTTATCAGTGAATAAAGGCGCATTAGAAACATTTTAGGTATTTTATAAAAATAGTCCTTATGAAACCACTCGATAAAGCAAATGGCATAAACAATCATGCCAAATGCCTTCTTATCATACTTTAAAGATGAAAGACTAGTATCTGTATCTCTATAGTAGGTACGCATAACCTCATTTACATACTTAGTTTTGTATCCCAATTTTGAAACCAACAACCATAAATAACCTTCAGGAATTAATCCTCTTGAAAATAAATCATTATTAATTTTTACACCTTTCAATATTTCAGTTTTGGTAAAACCCCATTTCTCTCCTTTTATACTATGTACAAATTTGTTTTCAAATGTATTTGAATAAAATGGCTGTTCTGGAAAATAATCACCTTGAAACAATCCATTTTGATCCATACAACAACATGTAACACCACTAATATTATGTTTTAGTTCTTCGTTAATTTCATTATAATGATTTAAAAATAGCTCCAAGGCTTGAGGGATACATTCATCATCTGAATCCAAAGTAATAAAAAACTCACCCTTTGCTAATGATACTGCTTCCATAATGCAACCCATCTTATGTTTATTATCTATATTGTTAACATAGGTCAAATTGAATTTTGCAGTTTTTGACAATGAAGTGATTTTATAATGCGAATCATCTGTTGAACCATCATTAATCAAAATAACTTCAAAATCTTTCAGCGTTTGATTGTTAAGTGAGGTAAAAATCCTATGCACAGTATGTCCACTATTGAATACCGGAACAAAAACAGTAAACTTGACATTTGGCTTAAAATTAGCACAAGGTTCATAAGTAGGAATAAATTGTTTGATGGTCATTCTTTTATATATTATTAGAATAATTGCCTCGGGGGAAGTTTTTAAATTTATGCTTTTTTTTCCAAAAAAAGAGGCCTTGTATAAAAAATTTAACTTCCAGAAGTTTCTAAAATCTTTTAGATATTCAAAACTATCAGGAATTACCAGAAATGTGTATTCTTTATTAAAATGACCAAATAGCTTTCGTGTATAATAACACTTTGGGGGGTTAAAAAAATAGTAGTTCTTCAAGAAATACCACCATTTGGAAATATTGAAGTTAGCCGAACAAAAATTTGATGTGGATATCATTAACAGAAGGCTTATTGCTATTATTACTACGCAGCTGGTAAAGGGTTGATATTCTTCGTTGTTCGTTGAGGATTTTAGTTTGCTTTGATGATTGAAATACTAAAGTGGCGACTTGAAAAAACAAAGATCCGCCTTACATGTTATGGGAAGGGTTTGAAAGCTTACTCCTTCCGTCTTCCTTGCTGCATAGGAATCCACCTTCCCCTTTTTAGGGAAAGGAGCTTTTTGTTGATTGACTTTTGCAAGATTTAAGTCCCGATTCTCCTGCGGCGGACAATTACATTTTTAAATTTTACAACAAAGCAAATTTGAAAACCGACCTGATATTGAGTAATTCCCCTTTTTTGTTCCTCACAAAGACTCCTTCCCCTAGCAGGGGAAGGTGCCCATATCATGGGCGGAAGGGGTGGTCTCCTGAAAAGTTGGAGTCTAGTCACCATTCAGGAATTAAGGCCAAAAAAACAAGTACGCAAAAGATGCCGCTCTTCGCTTTTACCTTGAGCCTTTCGAAAGGCGGAATGACAATGGCAACAACACCCCCCTTTGTCATGCTGACTCCGATTGCTCAGAGGAAGCATCTTTCGTTTACCTCAGGTGTGTTCATTTATTCTCTCTTTATAAGCTGGCTTCAAGGCTACAGAAGATACTTCGCTTTTCCCTACCGAGAATTCGGGATCGCGACAGTATGACAAAAAGAAGTATATAAGAATAGTTTCAGTTTTACGTTTGCCTCAAGTGCTTTGTTTATTATTTTTTGAGGTGCTTTGACAGACTAGTAACGGACAACTATCAACTATCAACGAATTTTAGACACCTTCAACGTATTGGACTTCCATTTTACCAAAAATTGCGGTCGTTGGTCTGAATGCCGCGGAGCATTATTTAATTAATACCTACATTTGTCCTATAAATAAATGCTATGTACCCCCAAGTAGTAAAAAGAATTCTGGATATTAGCTTTGCCTTCCTATTACTTGTCTTAGCTAGTCCAGTTTTATTGGTAGTCACTGTGCTACTGGCCTTTGCCAACAACGGAAAGCCCTTTTTTTTTCAGGCCAGGCCGGGTAAAAACGAACGGATTTTCAACATTGTGAAGTTCAAGTCAATGAACGATAAAAAAGGTCCTGATGGAGCCCTTTTACCGGATGGGGAACGCATCACCAAAGTCGGTAACTTTGTGCGAAAAAGCTCGCTGGATGAACTTCCACAACTGTGGAATGTACTAAAAGGGGATATGAGCATGATTGGACCCCGTCCCCTGCTTATCTCCTATCTTCCCAGATATAATGAAGAACAACGCAAACGCCATAATGTAAGGCCGGGCATTACCGGATGGGCTCAGGTAAATGGACGTAATGCCATTTCCTGGGATAAAAAATTTGAGTATGACGTTTGGTATGTGGAACATATTTCTTTTGCATTAGATGTCAAAATATTTTTTATGACCCTTAAAAAAGTATTCAAGAGAGCCGATATTTCTGCAGCAAATCACGCAACCATGCAAACATTTATGGGAAGTGAACAGCACAATGTAGGTAAGTAATACTAATTTAAAGTAGCGTACGTTATGCTTTATCAATCTAAATTGAGCCAATGAAGACTGTAATGATTTTGGGAGGGACCAAAGGGGTAGGCAAGGAAATTCTGAAATCTTGTTTAGAGAAAGGGTATAATGTTGCTTTTTGTGGTCGAAAATTTTCTGAAGGAAATCAACTTATTCAATCGCTGCAATCAGAAGAAAAACTCTATTTTCATGAACTTGATCTAAGCAATATAGAAGAAATAGAAAATTTCTACCTTCAAACTATTAAGCGTTTTAGCAAAATAGATGCCTTAATTTTATATGCCGGTATTACTCCGGTATCATCCATACTGGAAACCGAAGAGGCTACATACGATAGCGTGTTTAATGTAAACCTCAAGGCGCCTTTTTTCTTATTAAAGCACGTTTTAAAGTTTATGGTCGGTCAAAAATCCGGTTCCATCGTTTTCTTTGGATCGGCCCATATGGATTATGGTGAAATTGACAGGGCTCCTTATGCGCTTACAAAGAATGCCCTTTATACACTTTCAAACCACATTGCAC
>JBGTDF010000048.1:0-3197 GCA_041748455.1 Planktosalinus sp. | reverse complement strand
TCACTCTCGGGATTTTTTCCTTTAAATAAATCCTCTTTTTTAAAATCTCTTAGCCCTTCAATTTTCTGAACATCAGCGACAGAAATATTTTTAAAAGCCATAGACCAATCTGAAAATTCCCTTTGCTCGATAGTATCCTCTATTAGTAAAACAATATCCTTGTGACGTTTGTCATTTGAAATATTTTTAAAAAGCCAGTCGATTTCTTTTTCCGGACCCTCTAAATATTGAATAAAAGTGCCGTCAAAAAAAACTAACATTCCGGTAACTTGATGCAAAGTATTATTTCTTCTGCAATTTATTAGAAGTGTAAGGATATCATCATCAGATAAAATATAGGACTGACGACTTGCGTATGCAATTTGTTTTAACATTGGTCAGGTTTGAATCTAAAATTAGGAAAAAAAACGTTAGGTTGTGTTCAGTCTTTTAAGATTATATTTACGTTCTAATTGGCAATTCAACTAATATTAAAATAGTAACTTTGCTTTTTTAAAATTACCTTATAAAATGGAATTAAAATTAGACAAACCTATCTGTTTTTTTGACTTAGAAACTACTGGAACAAATATCGCAACCGACAGGATTGTTGAAATTTCAATTTTAAAAGTACATCCTAATGGAAATAAGGAAAGCCATACATGGAAAGTTAACCCGGAAATGCCTATTCCTCCTGCAGTAGTTGCAATACACGGTATCTCAGATGAAATGGTTGCAAATGAGCCTACTTTCAAAATATTTGCGCCAAAGGTTTATGCGCTTATTAAAGATGCAGATCTTGGAGGCTTTAATTCAAACCGTTTTGATATTCCGCTTCTTGCGGAAGAACTTTTACGCGCAGGAGTAGATTTTGATTTTAAGAATACACTATCAGTAGATGTGCAAACGATATTCCACAAAATGGAAAAACGCACTTTGGAAGCTGCCTATAAATTTTATTGTGATGAAGATTTAAGCAATGCTCATAGTGCAGAAGCAGACACAAATGCTACTTATGAAGTGCTTAAAGCGCAAATCGCAAGGTATGAAGAACTTGAAAACAATACCAAGTTTTTAGCTTCTTTCAGTGCGCATAAAAAATTTGCAGATTTTGCCGGTTATATCGGCTTTGATAAAAACGGGGAAGAAGTTTTTGCTTTTGGAAAGCATCGCGGAAGTAAAGTGGAAGAAATTTTAGAAAAAGAACCCGGCTATTTTGGTTGGCTGCTAAATGCCGATTTCCCTTTGTACACCAAAAAAATTCTTACCGGAATCAAATTAAGAAAATTAAATAATAAATTAAATTAATTTCGGTTTACAATCTATTGTTTCTGCACAATAAAGTAATCACTATTAGTAAAATCCAAAGATGAAACTCATTTGCATAGGTAGAAATTACGCAGACCATATTAAGGAACTGGAAAACGAAAGGCCATCAGATCCGGTAATTTTCATGAAACCCGATACAGCAATACTTCTAAAAAAACAACCATTTTTTATTCCTGAATTTTCACAGGATGTGCATCACGAAGTGGAGATTTTAGTAAGAATAAATAAAGTGGGCAAACACATAGATAAAAAATTTGCACATAAGTATTATGAGGAAATAGGCCTGGGAATAGATTTTACTGCAAGGGATTTACAGTCAAAGCTAAAAGAAAAAGGACTCCCATGGGAAAAAGCCAAAGCATTTGATGGCGCAGCAGTGGTAGGTGATTTCCTTCCAAAAAGCTATTTTGAAGATATTAATGCTATTAATTTTCATTTAGAAAACAACGGAAAAAGCGTTCAAAAAGGCAATACCTCGTTAATGCTGTGGAAAATTGATGCTTTAATCGAATATATTTCTAAATATTTTACCCTAAAGATTGGAGATGTTATATTTACAGGTACTCCATCCGGAGTTGCAAAAGTAAATCCAAATGACGTGCTGGAAGGATTTATAGAAAACAAAAAACTTTTTTCAATTAAAGTTAAATAAATTATGGAAAAAACCTATTCCTTAGAAAGCTTAAACGAGATAGCAGGTGGCGATGATGAATTTATGGCAATTATTGCCAAAACTTTTTTGGAAGAAATTCCACCGGATCTAACTGCATTAGTTCAGGCAATAGAAAACAATAATAAAGAACTGGCTTATCAGTTCGCGCACAAGATGAAACCTAATTTTGAAATGCTGGGTTTAAATCTGGCAAAAGAGGTAACTGCCATCGAGTCGTGGACAAATACTTCAAAAAATAAATCAGCCGTAGACCAACATATAGACAAAATACAAAATACATTGGGCAAAGTATTTGCAGAGCTTAAATCAGATTTTAACTTATAATGTTTGCAGAGATTATAACGATTGGTGACGAAATTCTTATTGGGCAAATTATAGATACAAATTCAGCTTACATTGCTTCAGAGCTTAATAAAGTAGGTATACAGGTACTTCAGATAACCTCAGTTCAGGATGAAAAAATTCACATTTTAGAAGCTTTTGCAAATGCAAAAAATAGGGCAGATGTAGTCTTGATAACAGGCGGTTTGGGTCCTACAAAAGACGATATTACAAAACACACCTTTTGTGAATTTTTTGAGGATATATTAGTTCTCAACGAAGACGCCTTGCGGAACGTCAACGAACTTTTTGAAAAGCATCTCAAAAGAATTCCAAACGAATTAAATAAACAACAAGCACTTATTCCTTCCAAAGCCATCGCTTTAAAAAATAACTTTGGTACAGCACCCGGCATGTGGATGGAAAAAGACAATACCGTTTTTGTCTCTATGCCCGGAGTTCCTTTTGAAATGAAAGGTTTAATGCAAAACGAAGTTTTGCCCAGACTTCAGGCACGGTTCAAAAGGCCATTTATAGTTCATAAAACCATACTTACCACTGGTATGGGTGAAAGCGCTATTGCTGAAATAATTGAAGATTGGGAAAACGCCTTGCCCGTAGAAATAAAACTTGCCTATTTGCCTTCCCTTGGAAGAGTGCGCTTGCGTCTTTCCACCAAGGGGACCAATGAAAATGCGCTTCATGCAGCCATAAGCAATCAGGTAAAAACTTTAGAACACCTAATTGGTAATATCATTGTAGGTTATGATGATGAAACCTCTACCGAAGAGGTAATCGCTAAGTTATTGACAGATCGCAAACTCACTTTAAGTTTAGCCGAAAGTTGCACCGGCGGTCAAATTGCAAAACAGATTACGGCAATGCAAGGCGCTTC
>JBGTDF010000047.1:0-1925 GCA_041748455.1 Planktosalinus sp. | reverse complement strand
TTCACGAATTCATGCATGCATTACAACTGGAGTCGATGAATGGAAAAGATCTTGATTCTGCACGATTTGTGAAGCATTATAAAAATATTTTAAAACGGTTGTCACATCAGGATGTTAAGGATAAACTGGACGATACCCGTTTTTTCCGAAGTTATGCCTTTACAAATCAATATGAATTTATGGCCGTTTTAGCGGAATATTTTTTTGAATCCCCCAAAGAATTTAAACAGCACTTTCCACAATTGTATGACTACAAAAAGAAAATGTTGAATTTTAATTTTGCCGGTTATTAGTCTTTTTCAAAACCAGATGCAATAAAAACCGAAAGAGAAGCCCAACCAGCAACAATATTCCTCCCGAAACTATTACTTTCCATTGTAGAGAAAAAGCCATCAGCAAACAACCTATCAATCCTAAAATAGGAATGATTTTAGCATAAAGTCTATCTGCTTCCGGTTGTCGCATTGCTGCGAGATTAGTAATGCTGTAATACAAAAGGATCGAAAACGCCGCAGAAGCAAGAATGAATTCAAAGGTCCCTAAAACAACCAATAGTGCTATAATTGCACCGGTAGCAATAATGGCGCTGGATGGGACTTTATAACGCGTGCTTACTTTTTGAAATGTTGGAAAAAAATCCTTATTTCTTGCCATAGCAAAAAACATGCGGCTGATGCCCAGAATTTGACTAAGCAAAACACCCAGCATAGCCGTGCAAGCACCTAGAGCAGTTATAGTTTGTATACCCGGGGCCGAAAGCTTTTCGGCGACTAGCTGAAGGGGGGAAGTGCTGGCTGCCATTGCCTGTGTTCCAATTGTTCCTATGGCAACCACCGAGACAAATCCATATAAAATAATTGCGGTAACAATAGTAATAATAATAGCTTTCGGAATGGTGACTTTGGGATTTTTTACTTCTTCTGCAAGGGTTGCAATTCGCGCATACCCTGTAAAGGCAAAAAACAACAAGGCAGTTGCTTCGGCTATTCCCGTAATGCCAAAAGGGGCGAAAGGTGTGAAGTTGTTGCTTTCTATGTGTGGCAAGCCACTAAAAACAAGATAGACCAATACAAGTATGGTAAAACCCACAATGAATAGATTGAGGTTCCCGGTTTTCTTTATGCCGAATAAATTGGCAACACTTAAAAGGATAATGGCTGCCAGTGCAAGGAATAGTGGGGACCCAATAGGGATCAATTGGTAAAAATAACTGCCAAAGCCTATAGCTACCACACTTCCTGCTGCCAGTTTACTGATCAAAAACATCCAGCCGGCAATGAAACCATAAATAGGTTTTAAGAGACGGTTGCCATAATCATAAGTACCTCCCGCAAAGGGATATGCCGCTGCAAGTTGGGCAGAGCTTAAGGCATTACAGGTCGCGATACTTCCGGCAATAAACAATCCTATTAAAAAAGCAGGGCCCGAAATCCCGGCCGCAACACCGGTGACTACGAATATTCCTGCACCAATAATGGCTCCCAGACCAACGCCCACGGCATCTTTTAAAGTTAGTGATCGCAGCAATTGATTGGGTTTTTCAAAATTCATTTTAAAACTTTCTTTTAGAAATGGGAGCAAGTTTTATAGAAATAATTGCGTCGTAAAACATGAAAAATTAGGAATTGAGTTGGGTATTCAGTTTTTTTATGGTTTCCAAAGGGTTTGAAGATTTAAAGACAAAATTGCCGGCCACTAATACATCTGCTCCTGCCGCTGCTAATTGTGATGCATTCTTATCGGTAACCCCGCCGTCGATTTCTATAATGGTCGAAGCACCTTTTCGGGAGATTAATTCTTTGAGTTGCTTCACTTTGGTGTAAGTATTCTCAATAAAACTTTGTCCGCCAAAACCTGGGTTCACGCTCATCAAGCAAACCAGGTCAATATCGTTTATGGTGTCTTCCAACAGGCTCACACTGGTA
>JBGTDF010000046.1:0-8367 GCA_041748455.1 Planktosalinus sp. | reverse complement strand
CGTTTAATTCTTTATGCGAAATAATTTTTTTCATAAATTTAAATTTAATAGTAAATTAACTCACCCAATCACCTCTTCTCCAAGTCTCCCTATCTACTTTACTTCACTTTTTACAGTTCAATACTCTCCCCTATCTCCAGTAACATGAGGTCTTTTCCTGCATTGTAAAACTTGCGCTTTGCATCTTCAGGGTCAATTTCTATATACCCGAATGTATCATAATGGCATCCGATTATTTTATCACATTCAATAAATTTAGACGCAATAATGGCATCCTCCACTCCCATGGTGAAGTTATCGCCTATGGGCAAAATGGCAATGTCGAGTTTTGTATGCATCGGTATGAGTTTCATATCCATCGTCAGGGCAGTATCCCCGGCTATGTAAATATTTTTATGCTCCCCTTCTATAACAAAACCACCGGGCTGTCCGCCATAACTTCCATCAGGAAAAGAACTGGTATGAATGGCGTTTACATATTTAACTTTGCCGAATTCAAAATCCCAACTTCCGCCAAGATTCATCGGGTGAACGGTTATCCCTTTTTCTTCATAATGATTGGTAATTTCATAATTGCTAACAATTACGGCACCCGTATTTTTAGCGATTGCTTCTGCATCCAATGTATGATCCTGATGGGCATGGGTAAGTAAAATATAGTCGGCTTTAAGCTCATGAATGTCAATTTTGCCATTAACCAATGGGCTGCCACTGATGAAAGGATCAATGATGATATGTTTTCCCTTGATTTCCAGTGCAAAACTATTTTGTCCGTAGAAAGTGATTTTCATAAACTATACTTTTGAAGTTAAGATTTTAAAGATACTAAAATCCCTATGCGGAAGTCTAAAAATTATTCTAAAAAAAGCTGATGATCAAAAATAACAGTGCGAAGAAAAAGGTACTCAGCGCCACTTTTTTTAGTTCGGGGTCCAGCAAAGCAGGATTTTTGTGAAGTTTTATAACCGTATAATGCTTCAACAAAGGAATAAAAGCAATAAGCGGTGCAAACTGCCACCATGCATATCGGGAAATATAAAAAAATAAAAACGCTGCAATGTAAGCTCCCAACAGTAAAATAGCATGGTATTTTTTTGCTTTCTTCTCGCCCAATAGCACCGGGACAGTAATCTTATTCACTTTTACATCAGAAAGACGATCCCGCATATTATTGAGGTTTAACACTGCTGTGCTCAACAAACCAATGGTTATTGCCGGAAGAACATTTATAAAACTCAGATTTTTTGTATATAAAAAATAACTACCTAAAACTGACAACAACCCGAAGAAAAGAAAAACAAAAACATCCCCCATCGCACGGTAACCATATGCAGTAACACCCACAGTGTATTTAATCGCTGCAACTATAGAAGCAATCCCCAATAGAAAAAACAAAATGGAATACCCAAAATTTTGAGAGCCAAACGCGACAAATATTAGTGCCATAGCAAGAATTAGTGTAATTACTATGGTAATAATAATTCCTTTTTTAAGATCTTTTTCTGTGAGAAGTCCGCTTTGCAACGCCCGCTGAGGGCCCACACGATCTTCATTATCTGTGCCTTTTACCCCATCGCCATAGTCATTTGCAAAATTGGAAAGCACCTGAAACCCAACGGTTGTTAACAATGCAAGAACAAATATGGATGTTTCAAAGAGATTTTCTTTTATGGCCATTGCCGTGCCCACAAGTATCCCTGATAAAGAAAGTGGTAAAGTGCGTAAACGTGCGGCATTCAGCCAGGATTTTATGGATGGCATACAATTAAATTGAAAAGCAAAAATATGCTTTTTAAAACATATTAACCAAGCTTTACAAAGTCTTTGATATCTTCATTATCGCCATAGATAAGCAAAATTTCATCTTCTTTTAAAACGGTATTGGGTGATACTATACTTTTAATTTTTGTACTATTTTTAAGCAAACCTATAGCAGCCTTCTCTTTAGAAATAGTTACAGTGGAAAGAACCATTAAATTATGGTGTTTTAAAAAATTGATATCTTCAATGCTTCTGCCCACATATTTTTGGGGAACTTTGACTTCCACCACACTGAAATCTTTGTTCATTATAACAGAATCTATAGTTCCGGCCATATTGAGTTTATTGGACCATCGTTCTGCTGTTTCTTCTTCGGGATGAATGATTTCTGAAACCCCCATAGCTCTTAGGACAGTTTCCTGCAAGGGGGAAACTGTACGACTTATTAGGCGTTTTACCTGAAGTTGCCTCAATAAAGCAGTGACCATAATTCCTGCTCCTTGATCTTCCCCAATTGCCACTACCACAACATCGGTATCTTTTAGAGGCAGACCAGTAACTGCGGTTTGGTCAGAACAATCCATGCAAATGGCATGGGCAACTTTGTCTTTTATACTTTCTACTTTTCGCATCTCTTTGTCCACACCTATCACCTCATTGCCCATTATGGAGAGCTTTTCGGCAAGGGTAGCACCAAAATAACCAAGGCCTATCACTACATATTTCATTTTTCTATCTTTTAGTTAATTAAAATTTCCTCTGTGGGATACCTATAATTTGCATATCTGGTCTTTCTCAAAAACGCAATTAAAACCGTAAGCATTGTTATTCTCCCCAAAAACATGGTCAATGTGATAACCAACTTACTGCCCGTGCCCAAATCGCCGGTTATACCCATACTATATCCTGTAGTACTGTAAGCCGATACACATTCAAAGATAATACTCAGAAGGGAAAAATTGCTTTCCATTGCAGCCACACACAATACGGCCAAACCAATGGCCAGGAAAGATAAGGTAATAATGGCAAAAGAACGTCTTACAGAAATTTCAGCAATTTCCCTTCCAAAAATTTCGATGCGCTCCCTTCCTTTTGCGAGATTCAAAATATTGAGTGAGGCAATCGCAAAGGTACTGGTTTTAATACCTCCTGCAGCTGAAGCAGGCGAGCCTCCTATCCACATAAGTACTATAAACAACATTAGAGTTGCGAAATTCAAACTGCTTGTGTCAAACGTATTAAATCCGGAAGTACGCGCTGTCGAACCAAAAAAGGAGGTCACCAACTTTCCAATGAAATTATGGTCCCTCAAACTGTTGTTATATTCCAAAATAAAAAATGAAAAGGTTCCCCCTACTACCAGGATTAAGGTTGTGGATAGAATTATGCGTGTATTTAAATTTACTATCCAAAGCAAGTTGATGGGTTTTTGTTTCTTTCTGTAAGGGTTTAATTTTTTAAGAATATAAAATTTCAGGTATTTAAATAAATTAAAAATAATAGGAAAACCAATACTTCCCAGTATAAATAAAACAGAAATAATCAAATGCATAGGATAATTAAAGCGGAATGCAGGCTCATACAATCCGGAAGACAAAGTAGAAAAACCCGCATTACAAAAAGCAGATACCGAATGAAAAACAGAAAAGAAAACCTGTTCAGAAAAAAGGGTAATGGTAGAAGTGTCCATGGAGAAAAATATAATCACTGCACCTACAGCTTCTATAAAGAAAGTAAGGAATATAATCTTTTTCAGGGTACTAAAAACTTCACTTATCTTATCAGAATTGGTCATGTCCTTAAGAAGAAGTTGGTTTTCATAAGTAGAACCTCCTTTAAAAAAATAACTGAAATAACTGGCAAATGTCATAATACCTATGCCACCCAATTGCATTAGAATTAGTATCACAGTCTGTCCAAATTGGGTAAAATAAGTCCCGGTATCCACCACAACAAGACCTGTTACACAAACAGCACTGGTGGCAGTAAACAATGCATCCACAAAAGAAATACCATCATTAGTGGCATTGGGCAAGAGTAAAAAAATACATCCCACAAATATAAGTGCCGCAAAAATGACAATAAAGAGCTGGGCCGGATTGAGCTGTGATTTTCTTAAATTTATTTTTTTATCTGAAAATTCCCTTACGAAGTAAAGCACCAGCCCTAAATAAATCCAGATATAACTATTCAAAAAAGACATATTTTCCGGTAATGGACTTATCCATCCCATCCTTGAAAAGAGCAAAAACATAAAGAAAAATAAACTTAGGATATCAAATACCCATATCCCAATCCTTCTACCACGATAACTTTTTATATATCTATAAAAAATAGAGACAATGGCACTGCCTAAAACGGCAATGTAGAAGAGGTGAAAGAAATAGGTTATGCCATCGAGTAAAGGGAAACCTATGTCTATTACAACCACCAAAATTGCTACAAGACTTATCCACAAAAACGGCGTTTTCTTAAAATCGCTTTTTAAAATACGCCAAAGTGTATGAAATAAGTTTTTTAGCATTCTTTCATTTTCTAATCATAAATAGCCACCAATAGTTCTTTTAAAAGCTCCCCATCAGAAATATTTGCGGCTCCCACACCTTTACTTTTCATGTCAGTTTCCCTAATTTTAGCGATAACCGCGCTGGCCTTTTTCATCGGGTAGTTTCTTGCGGCCACTTCATATTCTTTAACAAAATAAGGGCTAACCCCTAAAACTTTAGGCGCATCACTTTTACTTTTCAAAGCGTGGAATTTCAATAAAAGGGAAAAAAACCGGTATAAAATGCCGACGGTAACTACCAGTGGATTATTTTTTGGGTTTTGTGCGAAATAATTTGCAATTGCAAACGACTTTTTTATATCCTTACTGCCGATGGCTTTTTGCAATTCAAAATTATTGAAATCTTTGCTGATGCCAATGTTTTCTTCTATTAATTCAGGTGTAATTTGTTGGCCCTCTTTTACAATTTGGGTCAATTTTTCAAGCTCTTTACTTATTTTGCTCAAATCATTTCCTAAAAATTCCACAAGCATACCGGCAGCTTTTGGGGAGATGCTATGGCCGTTACTCGCTAAAGCTTTTTGGATCCAGTCCCCTACCTGATTGTCATACAATTTTTTGCTTTCAAAAACCACACCTGTACTTTTTATTGCTTTGTATAGTTTTTTACGCTTGTCTATGGTTTTATACTTGTAACAAAGCACCAGTACTGTTGTGGGTTGCGGATTCTCCGCATAACCGATCAAGTTTTCGATGGTTCGTGCCAGTTCTTGAGCTTCTTTGATGAGGATTACCTGTCTTTCGGCCATCATGGGGTAGCGTTTTGCATTGCTCACAATATCGTCTATACTAACGTCTTGACCGTATAAGACCATTTGGTTAAAAGCTTTTTCGCCTTCGGCAAGCAGGTTTTTTTCGATATAATTGGATAAAAAATCAATATAATAAGGTTCGTCACCCGTAAATAAATAGATGGGTTTAACGATTCCCTTTTTTATATCATTGATTATTTTTTTTGCTTCTTCCATTTAAAATTTATTCTCATTTTTGTAGTATGCAACAACTTAATTTTCCCGCATATTCCTTTCGATTCAAAAGTAGCGAAAATAAAATTTCCATCTTTGATGAAATACGTAAAAAGTTTGTGGTGCTTACTCCTGAAGAATGGGTGCGACAACATGTGGTAAAGTTTCTAACAGAAGATAAGCATTTTCCGAAAAGTCACATAAATGTGGAGAAAATCCTTAAACTTAATGAAACTGTGAAGAGGTATGATGTGGTAGTTTTTAACAGGGATGGGAGTATTTTTCTGGTGGTGGAATGCAAAGCGCCTTCGATTGCGATTTCTCAAGCCACTTTTGATCAGATTGCTCGTTATAACCTCAGCCTGAATGCACAATATTTAATGGTTACCAATGGTTTGAATCATTATTATTGCCAACTCGATTATGAAAATGAAAAATATCATTTTTTAAGTGAATTGCCAGATTTTCAATAAATATCATTTACTTGAAACCTTAAACTTTGAACCTGAAACCCTAACTTTGCACCTTTGAAAACCGCGGTAGTCATATTAAACTGGAATGGCAGGCAATTACTTGAAAAGTTTTTGCCAAGCGTGATTGCCTACTCCTCAGAAGCAACGATTTATGTTGCGGATAATGCCTCTACAGATGATTCCGTTTCTTTTTTAAAAACAAATTTCCCGGAAATACTAATCCTTCAAAATACCGAAAACGGCGGTTATGCCAAAGGATATAACGACGCATTAAAAAATGTAGATGCAGATCTATTTGTGCTTTTAAACTCTGATGTGGAAGTCACCGAAAACTGGTTAGAACTTGTTGTTCAACATTTAGAAACACATCCTGAAGTAGTTGCGGCACAACCTAAGATTCTGGATTATAAAAACAAAAGCCATTTTGAATATGCCGGCGCTGCAGGTGGATTTATTGATAAATTTGGCTATCCCTACTGTCGTGGCCGGATTTTCAATACTATTGAAGAAGACAAAGGCCAGTTTGACGATATCTCTGAAATTTTTTGGGCGAGCGGTGCTTGTTTTTTTGTAAAAGCAAAAGCATTTTGGGAAGCAGGTGGTTTTGACGAAGATTATTTTGCACATCAGGAAGAAATAGATTTGTGCTGGCGGTTTCACAATAAAGGACTTAAAGTTGCTTACGTGGGTAGCTCCAGCGTTTATCATGTGGGTGGGGCAACTTTAAAAAACAGCAACCCTAAAAAAACATTTTTAAACTTTAGAAATTCGCTTTTTTCACTTCTTAAAAATGCACCTAAGTCACAAGTAGTATCTCTAATTATTATGCGAATGCTATTAGATGGTATCGCAGGAATTTACTTTTTACTTATCTTTAAGCCACAACACTTTTTTTACATTTTAAAAGCACATTTTTCTTTTTATTTAAATTTTAAAAAAATTAAATCTAAAAGATTAGAATACAACCACATAAATAACTATTATACTGTTAAATATATTCTCTTATCTTACTTTGTTAAGGGGAAAAAATATTTTAACAAGCTTTGATAATTTATACCCAAACTATTGTTAAAATCATTAATATTTGGCACTAAATTTGATATTTTTGATTAAAATTTTAACATATAGCTTAACTAAAAATTAAAACCAAAAATTATGAAAAAATTAATGTTAGTATTAGGTGTTTTGGCACTTTTATCTTCTTGTGTTTCTCAAAAGAAATATGCAGAACTAGAGGCCCAACATAAAAACACTCAAGATTTATTGAATTCTGCAACAGTTAAACTTAATACTTGTCTCGAAGAAAGAGCCGCGTTACAAGCAAGAGCTAATTCCCTTCAAAGCCAGGTTAACTCACTGGAAGCTACCAGTAAAGATCTTATCAGAAGCATTGGTGATTTTACTGATTTAACTAAAAAAGGGGCTGAAAATTTAGAACGTTCTTTAGAAAGTTTAAAAGAAAAAGATCTAACCATCCGGAAATTACAGGATGCTGTTACCCGCAGGGATTCTGTAAACCTATCTTTGGTACAAAGTTTAAAAGGTGCCATTGGGAATATGGATGACACAGACATTCAAATCAGCGTTGAAAAAGGAGTGGTATTTGTAAATATTTCTGACAAATTATTATTTGCAAGTGGAAGTTACACTGTTACTTCCAAAGCGAGGGAAGTACTTGGAAAAGTTGCAACCGTTGTAAATAACAAACCTGATTTTGAATTCCTTGTAGAAGGTCATACAGATGATGTGCCGATTAGCACAGCAGCTATCAAGGACAACTGGGATTTAAGCGTTCTTAGAGCAACTGCAATAGTAAGAATGCTTCAAAAAGACTTTGGTGTATCACCCGCAAGAATGACAGCAGCAGGTAGAGGGGAATATATTCCTGTAGCTTCTAACTCATCAGCGGCTGGAAAAGCACAAAACAGAAGAACAAGAATAGTGGTTCTTCCTAAACTAGATCAATTCTATGAAATGATCGAAGAAGGAATGAAAGATCCTGCTATCAACTAATAACATTTGTTGTAGCTTCGCACACGTGCGGGTTTAAATAAAAATCCCAAATTCCGTTATATATGGAATTTGGGATTTTTTTTTGAATGTATCAACTAAATTTCCTCACTTCCTTTACCTTCCCTTACCATTACTGCTTCACCGGAAGTTAAATCAATAACCGTGGAAGCAATATTACCTCCATAGCCGCCATCGACGACCAAGTCAACAAGGTTTTCCCATTTTTCAAAAATAAGTTCAGGGTCAGTTGTGTACTCAATAACCTCATCTTCATCATATATGGAAGTAGATATTATAGGATTACCCAATTCCCTTACTATCGCCCTAGCTATATTATTATCAGGCACACGTATACCCACCGTTTTCTTCTTTTTAAAAACCGATGGTAAATTATTATTTCCTTCTAAAATGAATGTATAAGGTCCCGGTAAATTGTGTTTGAGGATTTTAAATGTAGGGGTATCAATTTGTTTGACATAGTCTGAAATATTGCTCAAACTGTCACACACAAAAGAAAAATTTGCCTTCTCGAGCTTTACACCTCTTATTTGTGCTACACGCTCTAGTGCTTTGTTGTTTTTTATATCAC
>JBGTDF010000045.1:0-16283 GCA_041748455.1 Planktosalinus sp. | reverse complement strand
CATTTAGGATTTTATTGCGATTTTAAAATTTCAAAACTTGTATATTAATGCTCAAAAACTAAAAAATGAGCTTTACAAGAAAATTACTCTATACCGGTGCCGCTTTGACCACCGGACTTTATTTTTTGTTTTTGGGATTAGTGGAAGCCAAAGCTTTTTTGGCACCTTTGGTCACTGCGATAATACTGGCATTGTTAATGATCCCGGTTTCCAATAAACTGGAATCATGGGGTATGAGCAGGGGTATATCTTCCCTCATAAGTACTATTATTATCATGATAGTTTCACTCGCAATTGCTTCGCTGGTTTTTTTCCAAATTAAAAGTTTTGTAAATGACTGGGAAACTATTGAGGAAGCAATGGAACCAAAAATACTACAAATAGAGCGGTACTTTTTAGAAGAAACAGATCTGGAACAGGAAGACATTGACAGCTATAAAGAGAAGGGTAATTTTTCGGCTTTAGTCACAAGTCCTAACTCAGGAAAGACGGTATTTGGTGTTTTAGGAACAGTAATTGGCTTTATAACAGCCATTCTATTAATGCTTGTATATATTTTCTTTTTGTTGTTATATAGAAAAATGTTCAAAAAATTTATTCTCAAATTGTTTTCCAAAGAAAAGGAAAGTGAAGTAAGATGTGTCATTGATCAAACCGCAAAAATTTCCCAGCATTATTTAGCCGGCAGATTGGTTTTGATGGTAATCCTTGCCATTTTATATAGTTTAGGGCTTGGCATTTCGGGACTGAGCAATTTTATTTTAATAGGTCTTATTGCTGCTGTACTTAGTTTAATACCTTTTTTGGGGAATATTATAGGCCTTGCAATCGCAATGGCATTTGGTTTTTTAACCACAGGGGAGACCAGTGTCTTAGTAGGGATAATTTTAACCTTTGCTGTCGCACAGTTTATAGACAGTCTTATTCTTCAACCCATTATTCTGGGCAACAAGGTTAACATACATCCTTTATTTATTATACTTGTTTTGATTTTGGGGAATATGGTCTGGGGCGTAATAGGAATGGCATTGGCAATTCCAATACTGGGAATTATCAATATTGCTTTTGGGTACATAAAACCCTTACAGCCACTCTCCTATCTGTTAAGTAACCCGAAGGAAGACCGGAAAAAATAATCAATGCTCTTCAGGTGCCAAAGTTACCTGCAAGCCATTTAAATGTTCCGTAATAAATAGCTGGCAACCAAGCCGGCTATTTTCTTTTACGAAAAAGGCCTCAGATAGCATGGCTTCTTCATCGTCGTTCATTGGCGGAAGCTCATTATCACTTTCCACATAACACTGGCAGGAAGCACACATGGCCATACCACCACAGATACCAATGGTACCTTCTGCCGCTAATTCATAAGACTTAATGACTTCCATTAAGTTCATGTTCATATCGGTAGGCGCCTGCACGGTGTGTGTGGTGCCTTCCCTATCGGTAATTATTAAGGTGATGTCCTGCATAGCTTTTTACAATCACTAGGTTTTTTACTCCCTCTCCGCCAAAGGCGGAAGGGCTGGGGTGGGGCAATTAATCAATCGATTTCACAACCACTCTAGGCGATTCTTTCACACTTCCGTCAAAACCATGAATACCACCCACAGTGGTGTATTTCATTACATATTTTTTATCGGGGAAGATGCGCTGATACGCACTTTGACACATAAGCGTTGCTTCATGAAAACCGCAAAGTATTAGTTTTAATTTCCCGGGATAGGTATTCACATCGCCTATCGCATAAATTCCGGGAATGTTTGTTTGATAATCCAACGAATTATCGACCTTTATGGCGTTTTTTTCAATCTCCAGACCCCAGTCTGCAATGGGTCCCAGTTTTGGCGAAAGCCCAAATAGTGGAATAAAATGATCTGCATCGAGGGTTTCTTCCAAACGATCTTCACCTCGTTGTATTACCACCCCATCCACTCGTTCCAGTCCGCGTAGTCCAATAACTTCAGCAGGCGTGATGAGATTGATTTTGCCCAGTTTTTTTAGTTCCTGTACTTTCTCCACAGAATCCAAAGCTCCCCTGAATTCGTTTCTTCTGTGAATTAAGGTTACTTCTGATGCAATGTTGGTCAGGAAAATACTCCAGTCGAGTGCTGAATCGCCTCCACCGGCTATAACGACGCGTTTATTTCTGTAAATTTCGGGATCACGTATAATGTACTCCACCCCTTTATCTTCAAACTCACTAATATTTGGAATTAAGGGTTTTCTTGGCTCAAAACTTCCCAGTCCACCCGCGATAGCAACAATACTGGCGTGGTGTTTTGTGTTTTTATTGGTGGTAACTATAAAAGAACCGTCCTCTAACTTTTCAATAGTTTCTGCGCGTTCACCAAGTGTAAACCCCGGCTGGAACGGTTTTATTTGTTCCATCAGGTTATTGACAAGCTCACCGGCAAGAACTTCCGGAAATCCCGGAATATCATAAATGGGTTTTTTAGGGTAGATTTCCGAACATTGTCCTCCGGGTTGTGGAAGGGCGTCTATCAAATGGCATTTAAGTTTTAACAATCCTGCTTCAAAAACGGCAAAAAGTCCCGTGGGACCTGCGCCAATTATAAGTATATCGGTTTTTATCATCGATAGTAATCTAGGTTAAAAATAAAAGTAAAATTAGAAGTATTAAAAGCGATTCAATATGATTTATATCAGCTTTGGGCTACCTAAATTAATTACTTTTTCAATTTGTGGCGCATATTTTTTTATGGTCATTTCCACACCGCTTTTCAGGGTCATCTGGTTGACACTGCATCCCACGCAGGCACCCTCTAACTGCACAGTAACGTCTGTATCGTTCTCAATGGATATCAATGTAATATCACCGCCATCACTTTGCAAAAAAGGACGTATTTCCTCCAGTGCTTTCTCCACATTTTGTTTTAGTTCTTCCCCTGTCATAATTTAATTTTTAACGGCACTACAACCTGCCATGGTGGTGATTTGTATTGCTTGTGTAGGTGGTAAATTGTCATTTCTGTTAACGGTTTCCTGCACAACATTTTGGGTTAGTTTTTCAAAAGCTTTTTCCAGTAACGTTCCCATTTGCATCGCTGCCGGTCTTCCTGCATCCCCTGCCTCACGAATGCTTTGCACCAGTGGGATTTCCCCTAAAAAGGGAATTTCCATATCTTCTGCAAGATTGCGGGCCCCTTCTTTACCAAAGATATAATATTTGTTATCGGGTAATTCTTCCGGGGTAAAATAAGCCATATTTTCTATAATCCCCAATACCGGTACGTCGATACTTTCCTGACGGAACATCGCAACCCCTTTTCTCGCATCTGCCAATGCCACGGTTTGCGGCGTGCTTACCACTACTGCTCCCGTTATGGGCAGCGATTGCATAATCGAAAGGTGTATATCCCCCGTTCCCGGTGGTAAGTCTATCAGCATAAAATCGAGTTCGCCCCAGGCGGCATCAAAAATCAATTGGTTTAAAGCTTTTGCAGCCATTGGTCCGCGCCAGATTACTGCCTGATTGGGTTGCGTAAAAAAGCCGATGGATAACACTTTTACGCCGTAATTTTCCACGGGTTTCATTTTTGATTTCCCATCCACATTTACGGAAAGGGGTCTTTCTGAAGCAACATCAAACATAATGGGAATGGATGGCCCATAAATATCGGCATCCAGAACGCCAACTTTAAAACCCATTTTTGCCAAAGTAACCGCAATATTTGCAGTAACAGTGGATTTGCCAACGCCCCCTTTTCCGGAAGCAATGGCTACTATATTGTGAATGCCCGGAATGGCATTTCCTTTAATTTTTGGCTTTTCAGGGGCTTGAACCTTGATGTTTACTTTAACTTTTGCATCAGGATTAACTTTTTCCTGAATCACTTTAACGATGTCTGCTTCTGCACGTTTCTTGATGTGAAGTGCCGGTGTGGTAAGTGTCACATCGACAATCACTTCATCAGCAAAGGTGATGACGTTTTGAATGGCACCACTTTCCACCATATTTTTTCCTTCGCCCGAAACCGTAATGGTTTCCAAAGCTGCAAGAATGTCTTTTTTTTCTAGCTTCATACCTCTTTTTCCTAGCTTAATTAGAATAATTCTAAAGTGCAAATATACAAGGAAAACTTTAGATTTAAAAGGGTCTGATAGAAATGATTAGTTGGTTGTTTTGTGAGGTTTTAGAACCTAGAAAGGCTTATCTGTCTAATTCTTTCCCGGGATCCCAAAAATGCTTTTCAAACTCCTGAATTTGATTATTTACAACGGTGATTCCCTCACTTTCCAGCAATTGCTGCATTAAATTAGTGCCGTCAAAATGGTGTTTTCCGGTGAGGAGGCCTTTTCGGTTAACGACGCGATGTGCGGGAACATCAGCATCTTTATGTGAGGCATTCATCGCCCAGCCCACCATTCTTGCGCTATTTGGGGCGCCTATATGTTTGGCAATAGCACCATAGGAAGTTACTTTTCCAAAAGGAATGTGTTTTGTGACTGCATAGACTTTTTCAAAAAAATTATCTTCGGAAGTTTTCAAAGCGAGTCATTTATAATTTTTACAAGGGTCGCCACCGAAATTATCGCTGTAATTGCACCTATTATATGATTGACATTAAACGGCACTTTCTTTTTGTTTTTGAAATGGTTGAAAAATTGTGCATATAAAATGAGCATGCCCAAAGTTCCCAAGGCAGAACCTATAACACACAAAGTGATAAACGACTTTGTAAAGTCAAACCACCCAAAAGCAGAAAAAGTAATACTCATATACACCCAAAATGGCAGCGGAAATAAATTGATAGTGGAGAGAAACATACCGAGGAAAAACCGGCGTTTTTTGGATTTATGGACGCCTTCCGTATTTTGATCCCGGGGATCTTTTGCCAGAAATAAGAAGTAAATGGTAATACAAATAAAAATTCCCAAAGCGATTTTTTGAAGAATCCCTATAAGATCAGGACGCTGGTCCAGAAAACGCGCAAAAAGCAGTGCTATCCAGGTCTGTAACCCAACAATGGTGATGACCCCTAAAGAAAACAATAATGCATTTCTCCTGCCTTCATTCATGCTGATTTTTGCGGCAGTCATGTTGAGCAAACCCGGTATCAGCAAGCCGATAATCGCAACGGTGAACCCAAATAAAAAATACAAGAAAAATTCCATTCTTTTCTTTTACCGTGTGAATATACTTAAAATAAATTAGCTGAGTTTAAATTGAATGTAAGTAATTTTTTTGCCCACTTCCAGATATTGTTTTTCATAAAAAGTTTGAATTCCTGTTACTTCTTTTGGTGAATATTCAGTGCCATACACATCGTGATGGGCATAAAGGATTTCTTTTTTTAAGCCATGCAAAAGACCCAAAGTGTACCCATGCATGAATTCGCTATCGGTTTTAAGATGCATAATGCCTTCAGGTAGAAGCACTTTTTGATACCGATTTAAAAAATCTTCATTGGTAAGTCGGTGCTTGGTGCGCTTGTATTTTATTTGCGGGTCAGGAAAAGTAATCCAGATTTCAGAAACTTCATTTTCAGCAAAGACATGAGTGATAAGCTCAATTTGGGTGCGGATAAATGCCACATTGGGCAGGTTTTCTTCCAAAGCAGATTTTGCACCGCGCCAAAACCTGGCGCCTTTAATATCTATGCCTATAAAGTTTTTATCCGGATTGTTTTTGGCAAGACTTACGGTGTATTCTCCTTTACCGCAACCTAATTCGAGTACTATCGGGTTGTCATTTTTAAAGAATTGTTTGGCCCAGTTTCCTTTTAAGTGGAAAGTTGCATCTGTTAATTCTTCCCGTTTTGGCTGAAGTACATTAGAGAATGTTTCGTTTTCCTGAAATCGTTTTTGCTTGTTTTTGCTTCCCACAACAATTATTTAAGGTTTTGACAAAATTAAGGAAATATTGGGCAGCAGGAATTATGATTACCTTTGTTTTATGCAAATTAAGAAAACTATTTTAGTCGCGCCTTTAAACTGGGGGTTGGGTCACGCTACCCGATGCATTCCTATAATCAACGCATTGCTTGAAAATGGTTTTACCCCTTTGCTTGCTTCTGATGGTACCGCGCTGGATCTTCTTAAAAAGGAATTTCCCGAGCTGGAACATATGGAACTTCCTTCCTATCAAATTATTTATGCAAAAAAAGCGGCAGCCTTTAAATGGAAACTGCTTATGGACAGTCCCAAAATGCTAAAAGCAATCAAGAGGGAAAAAAAAGCAGTGAAGGAATTAGTGCTTTCCGGAAAAATCCAAGGAATTATTTCAGACAACCGTTTGGGAGTGCGCAATAAAAATGTCCCATCAATTTTCATCACGCACCAATTAAATGTACTTACCGGAAACACGACATGGCTGAGCACAAAAATTCATTTGGATATCATTAAAAAATTTGATGCCTGCTGGGTGCCCGATATTGCAGGCAATGGTAACCTCAGCGGAAAACTGGGACATCCTGAGGTTGTTCCTTCCAATGTTACCTACATTGGTCCGTTAAGCAGGATGAAGAAGCTTACTTTGGAAAAAAAATACGATATACTGGTTTTGCTTTCCGGTCCCGAACCTCAACGAACATTCCTCGAAGAAAAATTGATGCTGGAATTGCAGCAACTCGATAAGAAAATCCTATTTGTGTTGGGTAAAGTGGAAGAAAAGCAGCATTGTTATAATGAGGGGAATTTCAGGGTTTACAATTTTATGGGGTCCAAAGCTTTGGAAAAAGCAATTAACGAAAGTGAGATTGTTATCTGCCGCTCAGGATATACAACCATCATGGATTTAGCCGTTTTGGAAAAGAAAGCGTTTTTTATTCCCACACCCGGGCAATTTGAACAGGAATATTTAGCACGACGATTAAAAGGTCTTGGTATTGTTCCTTCCTGTAAGCAGGAAAAATTTACTGCAAAGGAATTGGGAGCTATTACTTTTTATAAGGGATTGGAAAAATGTGCAGAACAAGGGGATTTAAGCAGTGTTTTTGGCCTTTTCCAGGGTGAATGAAAATTCAGAGCCAATACCTAATTGGCTTTCCACATAAATTTTCTCATTGTGGGCTTCTATTATATGTTTTACAATAGAAAGTCCTAAACCTGAGCCCCCTTCGCGCCTTGAGCCGCTTCTATCTACCCTGAAAAACCGTTCAAAAATGCGGGTGATATTTTGTTTTGCGATGCCTTCTCCGTTATCTGTTACCCGAACTATGACTTTATTTTTAATCAGATCTTCAATACTTACCTCTGTAGTACCGCCCTCTTTTCCATATTTAATAGAATTCACAATAAGATTGGAAATCACCTGCTGTATGCGCTCTTTATCTGCCCTTACAAAAATGGAGTTTGTGTAATCCCTGTCAAAAACGAGGCTTATATTTTTTTTAGTGGCTTTCATTTCCAAAAGATCAAAGACATTTTGCACCAACTCGATGATATTAAAATCCTCTATATTGAGATTGAGATCCCCCATCTCCAGTTTAGTGATCATATCGAGGTCCTTCACAATATAAATAAGCCTATCCACTCCTTTACTGGCACGTTGCAGGTATTTTTTTCTGACGGTTTTGTCTTTCATTGCCCCATCCAGCAGCGTTAGGATGTAGCCCTGAACCGTAAAAAGAGGTGTTTTTAATTCGTGGGAGACATTACCCATAAATTCTTTTCGGTAATTCTCCCGTACTTTCAGGGTCTCTATTTCGAGCTTTTTATCCTCTGCAAATTTTTCCACTTCACGGGTAAGGGAGGCCATATCTGTAGTGATATGTTTGGGGCTTAATGTAGAAGCTTCCAGTAAACTTACATTATCATAGATTTTTTTTACCTGACGGAAAATAAACCGGTTTACCCTATATTGAATGAGCAAGAAACTGATTATGTATAGTACAATGAAAGAAAGAAGTACCTGTGAAATAGTAAAATTATCGTAAAAAAGCAAAAATCCGGTTAAGACCACACATACACTGAGGGATAAATAAAGAGAGGTAATCGCAGTAAAATGATATGTTCTTTGAATTTTTTTTTTCATTAAACCACAAATTTATACCCTACTCCTTTTATGGTTTTAAAACTTTCGTCACCAATTTTTTCCCTTAATTTCCGAATATGTACATCAATGGTTCTTCCGCCCACAACAACTTCATTGCCCCAGACTTTGTCCAAGATGTCTTCCCGTTTGAATACTTTTCCGGGTTTGGAGGCCAAAAGTGCCAGAAGTTCAAACTCTTTACGAGGCAAAACAATCTCTTTCTTATTTTTAATTATTTTGTATTCCTCCCTATTGATTACCAGATTACCAAGATTTACATTAGGGGTTTCCAAAGGATTTTCCTTAAACCTTCTCAATAAAGCTTTCACCTTACTAACAAGTACTTTTGGCTTAATGGGTTTTGTGATATAGTCATCTGCGCCCGCTTCAAAACCTGCAACCTGGGAGTAGTCTTCCCCTCTTGCGGTTAAAAAAGTAATGATAGTATCTGATAATTCAGGGATGGTGCGTAGCTTTTCACAGGCTTCAATACCATCCATTTCGGGCATCATTACGTCTAAAATAATTAAATGGGGATGGTGTTTTTTTGCCTTTTTAATAGCTTCAATACCATTTTCTGCTGTAATGACCTGATAGCCTTCTGCTGAAAGATTATAACCAACTATTTCTAAAATATCCGGTTCATCGTCAACTAATAAAATTTTAAGGTCTTTCTTTTTCATTTTTAACAAATTAAGAAATGATTTTCTAACGGTAAAGATACTGTATATTCTATTTTGGAATTAATTCTATGCCACAATGATAACATTATGGTAACAATTTTTGAATAAAGATAAAATATTTTATTGATAATCAACTATATGCAAATATATTCTTGTTTACAATAAAAGTATTCCTACTGTGTTATTATATAGTTAAATACTATAACAATTAATTTATTAATCAATGTAAAGAGAAACAATTTTATATCTTTGCCCCATAAAATTAAAAACATACCTAAAATGAAAAAAATTACTTTATTATTACTTTTAACTATATTCTTTGGTCTTTCATCACAGGCACAAGATATAGTAGCATATTGGAATCAAAACAGCAATGATTTACCCGGTGGTGGCTTTGGATTTTTAGCAGATCCTGATGCTTTTCCACAAGCAGCTGATTTGGGGGCAGGTCTATTAACTGTAGGTGGTGGAATTTTATCTGAAACATCAACTAATGGCGATGGAGATCTTGTTTACACTTGGATTCCAAGTTTTGCAGGTTCAGAAATAAACGCAGAAGATGGGGACCCTGCAGGTGGTTCTATTTCTATTCAAGGAGGTACAGATACTCAAAATAACGGTGCATACATACAGTTTGAATTTTCAATGACAAACAAGGAAAATCTGGAAATTAGCTATGCTACAAGAGGCACTGCATCCGGATTTAGCACACAAACCTGGTCTTGGAGTACAGATGGCACAAACTTTACAGATTTTAATACTTTGACAGATACTAATGTTACCACATATTTTCTTGCAGAAACTACAGCTCCCGCTAATCTTGATGGAGTGGCTACAGTGTTCCTAAGAGTTACTTTTAACGGTGCATCCACCTCTACAGGTAATAACCGTATGGATAACATTAAATTTGTTGCTGGTACTCTTAGTACAAATTCATTTGACAAAGCAGGTTTTACTATGTACCCTAATCCTACTAACACTGGATCAGTTACTATCACTACCAATACAAACCAAAACAAAAATGTAGTTGTATTTGATGTTTTAGGAAAACAAGTTCTTGCAAAAAATCTTACAGGAAACACTCTTAATGTATCTTCTTTAAAATCCGGTATCTATTTAGTGCAGGTAACAGAAGGAAATACAACTTCAACTAAAAAGCTTATTATTAAATAGTCTTATTAGTTTTTCAAAAACTTTATAAAGCTTTTACTTCGGTAAAAGCTTTTTTGGTTTTAGTATCTTTGATGGCATTAAACACATATTCTAAAATGCTTCGAGAATCAATTTTTTCCATTAATTCTGAAAGTGATTTCAAAAGTAAAGCCCTGGAAGTATTCAGACACCAATTTGAAAACAATACCGTTTACAGGTCATTTTGTGATTTATTATACAAACATCCTTCAGACATAAGCGCAATAGAACAAATTCCGTTTTTGCCTATTTCATTTTTTAAATCCCATAAGGTGGTTTCTTCCAGTGAAAAAGCCGAAATCGTTTTTTCTAGCAGTGGTACTACGGGAGCACAAACCAGCAAGCATTTTGTTACAGATATTTCCCTTTATGAGGAAAGTTATCGCACTGCATTTAACTATTTTTATGGCGATGTGGAAGAATATGTCATTCTTGCCCTGCTACCGTCTTATTTGGAAAGGGAAGGTTCTTCCCTCATTTATATGGTAAATGATCTTATTGTCAAAAGCAAAAACCCGGATAGCGGATTTTATCTAAATAACATAGACTTATTAGCAAAAAAAATTGTTTCCTTGGAAAAAAAAGGGCAAAAAACACTTCTTATAGGCGTTTCTTTTGCATTGCTGGATCTCGTTGAAAAATACACCTTCCATCTGGAAAATACAATTGTAATGGAAACCGGGGGTATGAAAGGTAAACGTAAAGAACTCGTGCGTGAAGAATTACATAGTCAATTAAAAAGAGGGTTTGGTGTCTCTGAAATCCACAGTGAATATGGCATGACAGAATTGCTTTCGCAGGCATATTCTTCCGGAAATGGCGTTTTTAATTGTCCTCCCTGGATGAAAGTTCTTACCCGCGATCCTGAAGATGCATTGTCCCTGATAGAAAATAAAACCGGGGGATTAAATATTATAGACCTCGCCAATTATAACTCCTGTTCTTTTATCGCTTCGGAAGATTTAGGAAAAGTTTTTCCCGATGGTGGTTTTGAAGTTATCGGAAGGCTTAGCACCAGTGATATCAGGGGTTGCAACCTGATGGTTCTATAATTTTACCGAAAATCCCATTCCCAATAAATTACCAAAATTGTTATTTATTTCTTAAAAAATGTAATAAAAAAGCACTTATAACGACTTATTTATCAAAGACTTATGGCTTGTTTTTTTATCTTAAAAAAATTATTTTCCAAATAGTTTCAAGCTAAGATGTTACATAATTTGGTTAGTTGGTTGGAAATCCCGGAAGTGCTTCGTGCATCCGGGGTTTCTTTTTTTAAACCACTTTAATGAGGAAATAATTCTTCTTTCCCCTTTGTAACAGTACAAATTTGTTATTGATAAGGTCTTTTTCTGTGAGTGTATATCCTTCCTCTACTTTTTCTTTGTTAAGCGATATGGAATTTTCTTTTAAAGCTCTTCGCGCCTCACTGTTGGATTTTAAAAATCCGGTACTTTCCGCCAAAGCGGCTATAATATCCATCCCATTCAAAATAGCTTCCCTGGTAACCTCAGCCTGAGGCACCCCTTCAAACACATCTAAAAAAGTTGCTTCCGTTAAGGTTTTTAAATCGCTTGATGTGGAATTTCCAAATAAAATAGAAGAAGCTTTAACGGCATTATCCAACTCTTCCTTAGAGTGGACCATTATGGTTATCTCATCTGCAAGTCTTTTTTGTAAATTTCGCAAATGCGGTGCTTGTCCATGTTCATCAACAAGTCTATCGATTTCTTCTTTGGTCAAAAAAGTAAATATCTTGATGTATTTTACAGCATCTTCATCGCTGGTGTTCAACCAGTATTGGTAAAATTTATACGGCGATGTACGGTTTGCATCCAGCCAGATATTTCCGCCTTCTGTTTTCCCGAACTTTGTTCCATCTGCTTTGGTTATCAGCGGGCAGGTCAATGCAAATCCTTTTCCGCCGGCAATGCGCCTTATCATTTCTGAACCTGTGGTGATATTTCCCCATTGATCGCTTCCGCCCATTTGCAAGGTGCAGCTATGTTCCCTAAACAGATGAAGGAAATCATATCCCTGAACCAACTGATAGGTAAACTCAGTAAAAGACATCCCCTCTGCTGCATCACTGGATAAGCGTTTTTTTACAGAGTCTTTGGCCATCATATAGTTTACCGTAATATGCTTACCCACATCACGAATAAAATCCAAAAAAGTAAACGTCTTCATCCAGTCGTAATTATTCACTAAAACGGCTGCATTTTCTGCATCACTCTCAAAATCCAGGAATTTGGATAGTTGTGCCTTAATCGCATTTTGGTTATGTAGAAGGGTTTCTTCGTCCAGTAAATTTCTTTCATTGGACTTCCCTGAAGGATCCCCTATCATTCCTGTAGCACCGCCCACTAAAGAAAAAGGCTTATGTCCGCACAACTGAAAATGGCTCAACATCATCACACTCACAAGATGGCCTATGTGCAGGGAGTCTGCTGTTGGGTCAATGCCCACATAAGCCGCACGCATAATCTCCATTAAATGTTCTTCTGTGCCCGGCATCACATCGTGAATCATACCGCGCCATTGTAATTCTTCTATAAAATTTTTGAGCATTTGGTTACTTTTTTTGCAAAGATAGAGTAATGATGGGAAGCACCAAATAACAAATTTCAAAATCCCATAACGCATACGCTATTGAGGATATAGCATAGTAATCCATAAAAAGAAAATATGTATTTTAGTGCTATGGTTTTAGTCACCGGAGGTACAGGTTTGGTAGGGGCACATTTGCTCTATTATTTACTTATTGAAGGTAATAATGTCAGGGCTATCCACCGTTCAAACAGTAACTTCACAGGGGTGAAAGAAGTCTTTTCTTATTATTCGGAAAACGCAGAGGCACTGTATGAAAAAATTGAGTGGGTAGAAGCTAATTTAAATGATATCCCGGCACTTACCGAAGCATTCCATGGAGTTGAAAAAGTCTATCACGCTGCTGCTTATGTCAGTTTTCATCCGAAGCATTTTTACAAACTTAAAAAATCAAATATTGAAGGCACTGCAAATGTTGTCAATCTTTGCCTACATTTCAACGTAAAAAAATTGTGTCATATAAGCAGTATTGCTACTTTGGGCAAAGAGGATAAAGTAGAGGTAATTACTGAAGAAATCCCCTGGAACCCTGATGCTGATAATAATGTATATGCCATAACAAAATATGGTGCTGAAATGGAAGTGTGGAGAGCTGCGCAGGAAGGATTGGATACTGTTATTGTAAATCCAGGGGTGATATTGGGCAGCGGGTTCTGGAAATCCGGTACAGGCACTATATTTTCCAAAGTAAATAAAGGGCTTCCTTATTACACTAGAGGAATAATGGGTTTTGTAGATGTAAAAGATGTTGTTAAAATTTGTATCCAATTAATGGAAAGCACCATAAAAAACGACCTCTTTATACTAGTCTCAGAGAATGCTTCTTACAGGGACTTGTTAACAAAAATTGCTCTAGCAATGCATAAAAAAGCACCATCAAAAGAACTCAAACCATGGATATTACAATGGGCCTGGAAACTGGATAAAATAAGAAGTGCTCTAACCGGTAAAAAACAACAACTATTCAAAAGTACTGCAAATGCTATAGTTTCCAAAAAACTTTATAGCAATCAAAAAATTAAAAGTGCTTTGAAATACGATTTCATTTCCCTGGACGAAACGATCAAGGATATCGTTGCAAATTTCCAAAAATCTATTCACTAATAGAATCTCTAACGGCTTCTACATTTACTGAGCCGGAATTTGGCAAATTAATACGCAACAACTTTAAGGAGTCTGTTATAATTTTTATGGAATCTTGTTTTCTTTTTTCTACAGCAAAAATGGTATCCAGCTTTGACTTTTCAATTTCCAGATATGTTTTCACTTTTGTATAAAGATTACCATATTTATCGAGATTTGCACCGTAATAGGTATTGCTTTCCAAAAATTGTAAGCTGTCTATTTCATGTCTTTCATAAATATATTCATAAGGCGTCAAACCCGCTTGTTGCATTGGCAAACGATTGTAGGTTTTTGCCGTATTAAAAAGCTGAATGTCAATCATTACTTCCACCATCTTATCCTCTGGAATAAGATTTTTGGGTTTTTTGGGATATTCAATGTTCTGACATCCTGCAAAAACCACAATGGCTATTATGACAACTACATATTTATACATTGTACTGTAAAGTTATCGATTAAATTCCAAACGCTCTGCACTGGAATTCTTTGCAAATTTAAAATTGGTATATATCAACTTTCCGTTTACTATGGTATGTGTGACTCTGGAGGTAAAAGTAAAGCCTTCAAATGGCGACCAGCCACATTTGTATAAAATATTGTCTTTTTTGACTGCCCAGGGCGAATGCAGATCTACAAGAACAAGGTCTGCTTTGTATCCCTTCCTGATATAGCCACGATCTTTTATCTGAAACAATATAGCCGGGTTGTGGCACATTTTTTCCACAATTTTTTCAAGGGATATCTTCCTCCTGTGGTAGCTTTCAAGCATGGCAACTAAAGCGTGTTGTACTAATGGTCCACCGGAAGGTGCTTTCGTGTAAACGTTTTTTTTCTCTTCCAATGTATGAGGAGCGTGATCTGTAGCGATAACATCAATTCTGTCATCCAGTAGGGCTTCCCATAAACCGTCTTTGTCTTTTTCGGTTTTAACCGCCGGGTTCCATTTTATCAAAGTGCCTTTGGTTTTATAATCTTCATCGGTAAACCATAAGTGATGTAGACAAACTTCAGCAGTTATTTTCTTTTTTGCCAATGGCACTTTATTGCTGAACAACTTGGTTTCCTTTGCAGTGGAAAGGTGAAAAACATGCAATCTTGCGCCGGTCTTTTTAGCAAGCGCTATTGCTTTGGAAGAAGAAATATAGCACGCTTCTTCGCTCCTTATGTTGGGATGTTCAGAAACAGGAATATTTTCTCCATATTTTTCGAGGCTTGCTGCTAAATTTTTCTCGATTGTTGCTTCATCTTCACAGTGAACTGCAATAAGCAACTTTGTTTTGGAAAAAATAGACTCCAGTACTTTGGGGTCGTCCACCAGCATATTTCCGGTGGAAGAACCTAAAAACAGTTTTAATGCCGCTACTTTCAGGGGATCTACCTTTAAGATTTCTTCCAGATTATCATTGGTGCCACCAAACATAAAAGAATAATTTGCCCAGGAAGTCTCTGCGGCAATGGTAAATTTTTCTTCCAGCTTTTCAATTGTTGTTGCTTGCGGAACCGTGTTGGGCATCTCAATGAAAGAAGTAATCCCACCAGCGACAGCTGCTTTGGATTCACTTTCTATGGTAGCTTTATGGGTTAAACCCGGTTCCCTGAAATGCACCTGGTCATCGATAAGTCCCGGTAAGAGATACTTACCTTCCGCATCTATTATTCTGGTATTGGAAGATTTTGCACTAATAGATGGTGCTATATCTATTATAATATCATTTTCAATAAGGACATCCCCGTTGGTAATTACACCCTCATTGACAATATTTGCATTTTTTATTAAAACAGTATTCATGGATTAAATTTCGTAACGGTTAAAAAGGCTTTTAAATTTCATGGATAGTACTCCAAAAATTGCTTCAGAAATGATGCCTCCACTCATTTTTGATTCGCCTTTGGTTCGGTCTGTAAAAATTACAGGCACTTCAATAATCTTGAATTTACTTAGATATGCTTTAAACTTCATTTCTATTTGAAACGCATATCCCACAAACTGTATTTTGTCTAAATTTATTTTTTCCAAAACTTCCCTTCTGTAGCATATAAACCCGGCTGTTGTGTCATAGATAGGCATTCGGGTAATGAAACCCACATATTTTGAAGCCAACCAGGAAAGCAATACCCTGTTCATAGGCCAGTTTACCACATTAACGCCTTCTACATATCTGGAGCCAATGGCAACATCATATCCTTTTTTTTGGCACGCATTGTACAAACGAATCAGGTCATTAGGGTTATGGGAAAAATCTGCATCCATCTCAAAGATGTAATCGTATTTTCTCTCGAGGGCCCATTTAAATCCGTGTATGTATGCTGTGCCGAGACCTTGTTTGCCTTGTCTAACCTCCAAATGCAATATACCCGGGAATTCTGCGATAAGTTCTGTTACTTTAGTGGCGGTTTTATCCGGGGAATTATCATCTACTACTAAAATTTCAAAACCACGCTGCAAAGAAAATATATTTCTGACCAATCGCTCTATATTTTCAATCTCATTGTATGTTGGTATGATAACAATGGCCTCTTGCATTCCCCTAATTTTTGCGGCAAATGTACTCAATTTTAAACTTAAAAGTCTCCCAAAAATTATCTATTGCTTGGTTAAATTGCTTTAAATTTGTGAAAATTAAAACCTAATTTGGAACAAATCATTAGAAATAGCAGTACTTATGACTGGGTAACCC
>JBGTDF010000044.1:0-2850 GCA_041748455.1 Planktosalinus sp. | reverse complement strand
ACTCTCAAAATAGTAAAGTGCAAAATATTCGTAAGCGGCGTCTCCAAGGCTCATCGCCCCAATAAAAAATAGCACATTAATTATTAAAAGTACCTTTACCGTTTCTGAAATTCTTCCCATGTAATGTATGTTATAATTTTCTTTACTCTTTTTTCTTTACTCTTTATTCTATTTTCAAAAAATTCTAAGACTAAATTTACACAAATTTCCTGTCTAAATCGCTCAAAGGTATGGTAACAAAGGTTGACCTGTTAGAAGGTGACACCGAAGGTTCTTTACACGCAAAAAGACTGTTTACCAAATGTTCCTGTTGCTCTTTATTCAATGAGGTGCCGGTTTTTATCGCCAAACTCTTTGCCATCGACTTTACCATAACGTCATTCTGACTATATCCGGCGTCGGGCAATTCGTTTTGCAAATCCGCTATAAGCTGGTCCAGGATTGCTTTAATCTCACTGTCATTCACATTCACCGGTATTCCCGAAATAGTTATCAGATCCTTTTTAAAAGATTCAAAAACAAAACCTGTATCTTCCAATTGTTCTTTGTACTCCTCCAGTAACACCACTTCTTTTTTGGAAAACCCAAGTTCCAGGGGAAACAATAACTGCTGGCTTACCGCTTCTTTAACGGTAATATTCCGCAATAATTCTTCATACAAAATGCGTTCGTGTGCCAATTGCTGATGAATTACCAGAAATGCATTTTTGATAGGTGTCAGGACATATTTATTGTGCAATTGAAAAGTGATGGATTTGGAATCTTCCTCATTAAAAAGAAATCCGGTGAGTTGCTCACTTTCAAATTCCATGGTATCCAACTGTGTTTCACTATCTGAAAAGGTAACTTTATGTTCCTTTTCCAATCCGGAATACAAACTTTCCCACGAGGCTGTTTTTTCCCGTTGAAACGGAAAATGGATGTTTTTTTGCTGACGTCCTTCTTCCTGAAACGGATTGAAATTTCTATCCACTTCAATTTGGGGCATATTTGGCGATTTATTTAGATAGTCGTAAGGCGT
This sequence comes from Planktosalinus sp., assembly GCA_041748455.1. GTDB lineage: Bacteria > Bacteroidota > Bacteroidia > Flavobacteriales > Flavobacteriaceae > Planktosalinus. The sequence continues at coordinate 1,829 of JBGTDF010000044.1, read as the reverse complement.
ATCCAAATTTTTATCCCTCTCAAAATCCAGAACCGGGCCCACACTAAATTGGCCAAGACTATGTTTCACCGATGAGCGCAACATCGCATACAATGCATGTTCATCTTCAAATTTCACTTCTGTTTTGGTAGGATGAATATTGATATCGATGGTCCTGGGATCTACTTTAAGAAACAGGAAATAACCGGGTTGGGCAGATTCCCTTAAAAGACCTTCAAATGCTGAAAGTACTGCGTGATGCAGGTATCCACTTTTTATAAAACGGTCATTGACAAAAAAATACTGTTCGCCCCTACTCTTTTTAGCAAATTCGGGTTTAAGGACAAATCCGGTAATACTTACTATTTCGGTTTTTTCCTGAACAGGAACTAGTTTTTCATTGGTTTTCGTTCCAAAAACATGGACGATGCGCTGACGCAAAGTACTTATTGGTAAATGAAAAACTTCAGCCCCATTGTTCAACATCACAAATCCCACAGAAGGATGTGCCAATGCAACGCGGTGGAATTCATCAATAATGTGACGTGTTTCCACGGGATTGGATTTTAAAAAGTTGCGCCTTGCCGGAATATTATAGAATAAATTCTTTACTGCGATAGACGTACCTTTTGGGGTAGCAACTACTTCCTGCGAAATTACTTCACTGCCTTCAATTTTGATGGAGGTGCCAACTTCTGCATTTTCGGTTTTGGTGCGCAATTCCACATGAGCGATTGCTGCTATGGAGGCAAGGGCTTCCCCACGGAAACCTTTGGTATGTAGCTGAAAAAGATCTTCGGCAGTTTTAATTTTGGAAGTGGCGTGACGTTCAAAGCACAATCTGGCGTCAGTGACGCTCATTCCGGCTCCGTCATCGATGACTTGTACCAGTGTTTTGCCGGCGTCTTTAATGATAAGTTTTATCTGGGAAGCTCCAGCATCAATGGCGTTTTCCAATAGTTCTTTCACTACTGAAGCAGGTCGTTGTACAACCTCGCCCGCCGCTATTTGATTGGCAACGTGATCCGGTAAGAGTTGAATGATATCCATTTAGAACAGACCTTGATTAAATATGGAAAGGTCAAAATCAATAATGAATAAAAAAATCAATAATAGTACGACAATTATAATAAGTATGGTGCTGTTAAATTCTACATTATGGGTTTTACGGCTTGACATCCGCGCTTCTTTCCAGTTTCCGCCAAAATCATTTTCATTATATGTTCCGGAATACATATCTATTTTAGTAGAAAACTCGCTAGTATCCGGATCGTCTTTACCTTTGTAATAACGAGGCGTATAATTAAAACGGTTATTTGTTTTTAATTTTTTTATGATTGTAAACTTCACCATAACTTAATGTGTTTAAGATATCTATGAATTCTGAAAGTGATTGAAATAGTCAAATTTATGTTCGACTTGAAAAAGACTTATTTCCATATCACAATTGAAAAAACCGGATGCTAAGAAAATTTCTTCTTTTTAGGTGATTTTAATTCCCATAGATATCAATTTTCAAAGGTACTTAAAAACAAAAAGAATGCCGAATGTCTTTCGCTAAAAATTGTTAACTCTTTTGATATTTATGGAGAAGTAATTAAGGTGGCAGATTAGCATAAAATTTCCAAAATTCTACTTCACACTTTGTACTTCTAACTTCTATCTTCTAAAATTTAGAGTCTTTGCGCAATTGTGCCATTTTTATAGCAGTGATCGCAGCTTCCGTACCTTTATTGCCATGTTTGCCACCACTTCTGTCAATGGCCTGTTGCATGGTTTCGTCTGTGAGGACACAAAATATTACGGGAATATCCCCTTGTACATTTAAATCTTTAATACCCTGGGTAACT
>JBGTDF010000043.1:0-3318 GCA_041748455.1 Planktosalinus sp. | reverse complement strand
AGATTTGATTGACTATTTTGAAGAAGATGATGTGTTGATTTTAAACAACACTAAGGTGTTTCCTGCCCGTCTTTATGGAAACAAAGAAAAAACAGGAGCGCGCATTGAAGTATTTTTGCTTCGTGAACTCAATTCAGAAACAAGACTTTGGGATGTGTTGGTAGATCCTGCCCGAAAAATAAGGATAGGTAACAAACTGTATTTTGGCGATGACGAAAGTTTAGTTGCTGAGGTAATAGACAATACGACTTCCAGGGGTAGAACCTTGCGATTTTTGTATGATGGTTCTTATGAAGAATTCCGAAAAAAGTTGACAGAACTTGGTGAAACACCACTGCCTAAATATATTTCCAGGGAAGTAGAGCCCGAAGACGCAGAGCGTTACCAAACCATTTATGCAAAAAACGAAGGAGCTGTTGCCGCACCTACAGCAGGTTTACATTTCTCAAAACACCTTTTAAAGCGATTGGAAATCAAAGGGGTTAACTTCGCTGAAGTAACCCTTCACGTTGGTCTGGGAACCTTTAGTCCTGTGGAAGTGGAAGATCTTTCCAAACATAAAATGGATTCTGAAGAAATCATTGTGAGTGAAGAATGTGCAAGAATAGTAAATCAGGGCATTCAAAAAAAGAGAAGAATTTGTGCTGTGGGAACTACAGTAATGCGTTCTATTGAAAGTACTGTTTCTTCAAACCATACTTTGAATGCATATTCGGGATGGACCAATAAATTTATTTTTCCTCCTTATGAGTTTAGCATCGCCAATATGATGGTGACTAATTTTCACACACCAAAATCCACTCTTTTAATGATGGTGTCCGCTTTTGCCGGTCATGATTTTATTAAAAAAGCCTATGCAGAAGCTATAAAAGAAAAGTACCGCTTTTATTCGTATGGTGACGCTATGCTTATTATTTAAAATTAATTTATAAAATTATTTAACCCTCCCTGAATTTTTTTAGGGAGGGTTTTTTTGTTTATTTTTTCAGAAATATTGAATAAAAATTGCTACTTTAGTCAAGATTAATTGCTTAGGAAGAAAGAATGAAAAAAATTACACTACTATTATCCTTATTTTTAGTACTAGATATATCTGCTCAGGTCACCAATGAAGGAGAACCCATGAGTTGGAAATTTACCAACCTTGGGAATGTAACACCGCAAATAATGCCCGAAATTGACTTAGCGTCCCTTCAGGCCGAAGATTTAATTAACGATTCCAGAAGGGATATTCCGTGGCGATTTGGTTTAGAGTTGCCTGTGTATTTAAACATGACAAATTCAGGAGCCTGGGATGTATTATCCAACGGGGACAGGATCTGGCGTTTGAATATTATTTCAGAGGGAGCAAATACCCTTAATTTTATTTTTGATGATTTTTATCTTCCCCCGGGTGCCACCTTATATTTTTACAACAATTCCAGAACAGACTTATTAGGCGCCTACACTTCTTCCCAGAACAGGGAAGATAGACAATTGGGGACCTGGTTTGTGGACGGGGATAATATTTGGATAGAATATTTTGAACCCAGAACTCAGATAGGGAATGGATCTCTACGTATTTCCAATGTAGTTCACGGCTATCGTTCTGTTTCCCAATCCCAGATGGTAGAAGGAAGAGGATTAAATGATTCAGGAGCCTGTAATCACGATGTGGATTGCCCTGTAGGAGCTGATTTTGACCCCGTAAAAGATGTTTTAAAACGTTCTGTTGCACTTTTTCTTCTGGGAGGTTCTGTGTGTTCCGGAACATTGATTAACAACACAGATAACAACAACGCGCCATATTTTTTAACGGCAAACCATTGTAACAATGGAAGTCCGGGTACATGGGCATTTAGATTTAACTGGGTAAGCCCTGATCCATCTTGCGGTACAAATGTAAATAGTACTAACGGTACTTTTAATCAAACAGCAAGTGGTTCCTCTATTTTGGCATTAAATTCCAAATCAGACGTTATGCTGGTAAATATAGATGCAACATTGCCATCAGCTTGGAATTTGGCCTGGGCCGGATGGAACAGAAGCACAACAGATGTTCCTGATTTTACTGTGGGTATTCATCATCCCGCCGGCGATATTATGAAAGTGTGCAGGGACGATAATGCACCTACAAAAGTGAATATCAATTTTAACGGAAATCCTTCTACCAGTGTATGGCGCGTAGGGAATTGGGAATTGGGGGTAACTGAAGGCGGTTCTTCAGGTTCTGCGCTTTTTGATCCCGAAGGAAGAATTGTTGGTCAGTTGGCCGGAGGTTCTGCCGCTTGTGTTGGTACAAATAATAATGGAGGTTTTGATGTCTATGGACGTTTTGATGTTTCCTGGAATTTTGGCACTACTGCCGCAACGAGACTTTCAGAATGGCTCGATCCGCAAGGGACGGGTGCTACGAGTATCGGGATATTAAATTCCCCGGACTTTCAATTTATAGGGAATATTTCGGTTTACCCTAATCCGGCTTCTTCTGTAATAAATATTATGAACAATAATTCTTCGCAGTTAAGTTATGAACTGTATAGTGTTACGGGTCAGTTAATGAAGGCAGAGGCGCTTCCCAATTTGAACAATTCCATAGCTGTGGATACTTTTTCAGAAGGGGTCTATTTTCTTCGTCTTATTGACAAAGCGTCAAACAACACCCTCATAAAACGTGTTGTTGTAAAAAAATAAATTTTTATTTTCCATAATTAAAAGTGCTTCCTAAAAGAAGCACTTTTCTTGTTTTAAACAACAGCTAAATTATACCTCAAATTTGTAGTACTTTTGTAGCATGCAAGAAAAGAAGAAAGACATAAGAGCATTATCTAAAGAAGAGTTACGCCTTTTTTTTGAAAGTATAGGGGATAAATCCTTCCGCGGAAACCAGGTTTATGAGTGGTTATGGAATAAAGGAGCACATACTTTTGACGAAATGACAAATTTGTCAAAAGAAACAAGGACCCACTTAGTGGAAAACTTTGTTATTAACCACATTCAAGTAGATCAGATTCAAAAAAGTGCAGATGGCACCATAAAAAACGCAGTCAAGTTGCATGACAATCTGGTGGTGGAATCGGTATTGATACCCACCAAAAGCAGGACTACTGCCTGTGTATCCTCGCAGGTGGGTTGCAGTCTGGATTGCAAATTTTGTGCAACAGCAAAACTCAAAAGAATGCGCAACCTCAACCCTGATGAAATTTACGATCAGGTAGTTGCCATTGACAGGGAAAGCAGGTTGTATTTTGACAAGCCTCTTTCCAACATCGTTTTTATGGGAATGGGCGAACCGTTGATGAATTACAACAATGTGCTTAAAGCAATTGAAAAAATAAC
>JBGTDF010000042.1:0-2857 GCA_041748455.1 Planktosalinus sp. | reverse complement strand
CAGGGAAGTACTCATGCCATGTTGCTTATCTTTTCTAAAATAAACTCTACACGGGATTCTACAGATAGTCTTGGCACTTCTACCGGAGCATATTGATAACTTTTATACGTCCTTTCTAAGTAATTATGTATTTTTTTTGCTTCCTGAAAGTCTTCATAGCGCTCATTGTCCTGCACATAAATTTCTTCCCATGGTGGAAGTATAAATACTAAGTTATAACAATGCTTGGTGCAGGTATCTTTAAATTCAGGAGGATATGCTGTTTGAAAGTAATCGAGATAGGCAACTACATCATGCACGCCACGGTCATAGAATACAAATTGGTTTTTTTCTTGTTGAACCTCCAAATATTGGTTAACCCTGGCTTTTAACAGTTTTTCACTAAAAAGAAGTGGTTTTTCCAAAAACAATTGTTCAATACCTTCTTCACGTGCTTTTAGGGTTATTTCCCTGGAAATTTCCTGCAGGCAGATATATCCATAACTTTCTAATTTATGAATTATAGAGGATTTTCCTGTTCCGGGGCCGCCGGTTATTACGATTCTTTTTGGGTGCAACATCTATTTTATTAAAAAATACAAAATACGGAAAAAGAAATTGATTATGAAACCTTATATTTGCAACAAGATAAATCATTTTCTGCACAAGGGTTTTAAAGAATCCTGATTTTAAGTAATCTTATTCCATAGTTAAATTCATTTATGAACACGGATAAAAAAACAGAAGCATTTTATAAATCCCTGAAAGAGAAATTAAGTAACGATACGCTTTGGCCTTCGGCATATTTATATAAATTTATAGTGCCCACAGATGCCGAAAAAATTGCACAAATTGAAGACTCTTTTAATAATTTAGGGGCAGTGATAAATACCAGGGAATCTTCCAAAGGAAATTTCACCAGTGTTTCCATTCACGTAAAAATGAAAAACCCCGATGCCGTTATAGAAAAATATAAAGAAGTATCCACGATTGAAGGTATAATTTCACTATAAGGTAACAAATTGCAAATATTTTTTTACTACTTTGCACGTCGCTATCATATAGTAAACTACCTCATAATTAAACCATACACATTTTGTTAGATCAGTTAGAGTACAATACAGAAAGACCAAAACTCATTATTCCTGAGTATGGCAGACATATTCAAAAAATGGTAAAACACGCACTAACCTTTGAAGATCGGGAAGAGCGAAATAAAATCGCCAAAAGCATCATTGCCGTTATGGGGAATTTAAACCCCCATTTACGCGATGTGCCAGATTTTCAACCCATGTTATGGGATCAATTGTTTATCATCAGTGAGTTTAAACTGGATGTGGATTCCCCATTCCCAATACCTACAATGGAAGAGTTGATGGAACGTCCTGAGCCATTGGCCTATCCTCAGAATTTTCCGAAATATCGTTTTTATGGCAATAACATAAAGCGTATGATTGATGTAGCCGTAAGCTGGGAAGAAAGCGAAAAGAAAGATGCATTGGTATTAACCATTGCAAACCATATGAAGAAATCGTTTTTGAGTTGGAACAAAGACAGCGTTGAAGATGATGTGATTTTCAAACACCTTTTGGAATTGTCTAACGGAAAAATAAACTTAGTGGAAAGTGATGAAGACCTTTCCAATGCTACCGATTTATTAAAAACTAAAAAGAAATTCACTAACGGAAGCAGCACTGCATCCGGAAAGAAAAATTTTAAAAGCAATAACAACAGACCTCGTAAACGTTACTAAGCATCTATTATTTTTATGGGAACTTTTCAAATTGAAGGCGGGCACCAACTAAAAGGGGATATACATCCACAAGGTGCCAAAAACGAAGCCTTACAAATCTTATGTGCCGTATTACTTACCTCTGAAGAAGTTAAAATAAGTAACATTCCTGATATTATTGATGTCAATAAATTGATAGGTGTTTTAAAGAATCTGGGGGTAAAAGTAAATAAAATAGAGAAAGGACATTTTTCCTTTCAGGCAGATGCCATTAATCTGGATTATTTGGAATCTGATCTTTTTAAAGAGGAGGGGAGTTCCCTGCGTGGTTCCATAATGATAGTAGGGCCTTTGTTGGCACGTTTTGGCAAAGGGTATATTCCGCGTCCCGGTGGAGATAAAATAGGCCGCAGACGTTTGGACACCCATTTTGAAGGTTTTATAAGTCTGGGTGCAGAGTTTAGATATAATAAGGAAGAACGCTTTTATGGTGTGGAAGCACCTAACGGATTGACCGGTAAGTATATGTTGCTGGATCAGGCATCTGTTACAGGAACGGCAAATATTATCATGGCCGCTGTAATGGCAAAAGGAACTACTACCATTTATAATGCTGCCTGTGAACCTTATTTACAACAATTGTGCAAAATGCTCAATTGTATGGGCGCTAAAATTAGCGGTGTAGGTTCTAATCTTTTGGTTATTGAAGGGGTCACAAAAATGGGTGGTTGTACTCACAAAGTTTTGCCCGATATGATCGAAATAGGCAGTTGGATTGGTCTGGCTGCAATGACCCGAAGTGAAATTACCATTAAAAATGTGAGTTGGGATAACCTGGGAATAATACCTGCTACATTTAGAAAATTAGGTATCCAACTGGAACAAAAGGGGGATGATATTTATATTCCTCAGCAAGACCATTATGAAATTCAAAGCTATATAGATGGTTCTATCCTCACTGTGGCTGATGCTCCATGGCCCGGTTTTACACCTGATTTATTGAGTATTGTATTGGTCGTTTGCACACAGGCAAGGGGAAGTGTTTTAATTCATCAAAAAATGTTTGAAAGCCGATTGTTTTTTGTGGATAAATTGATAGATATGGGCGCACGCATTATTTTGTGTGATCCCCACAGGGCCACTGTT
>JBGTDF010000041.1:0-4496 GCA_041748455.1 Planktosalinus sp. | reverse complement strand
GTTAAACGTGGAGCAACTGGCTGTGAAGGTATAATCCCCAACGGGAAGGTTGTTGAAATTACCCCCTGCACCATTTCCGGTACAATCCGGTGCACCGCCGGTGAAGAAGGCAGTTATGTTTGAAGAGCCTACATTTTGCACATTTACCGTAATGGGTCCGCAGCCAAAATCTTCAGCTACCCAGAAAACCACACTCCCGATAGCGCTGCCGGAACCACTTCCGCCACCATTTCCGCCACCATTGTTGCCTTGGGCATCCCCGCAAGTAACCCCGTAACCGGAAACAATCACATCAATAGAGCCGTTTGCTTCCAGGTTTGCTTCTAAAATAAATTCGGTGCCATTTATAGAGACAGTACAAGTGTTTGGAGGGACATCGCCCAGATTGTGTGCATACAAGGTCAGGTAATTAAAACCGTTGAAACCAAAATCATAATCCACACGAATGGGATTTCCGGGTCCATCTAATATTTGTTCATTAATAATGGTTTCTCCATTGGCTATGATGGAAACAATATCCCCGTCAATAAGTCCGTGATCCCAGACCTCAATGGTGGTTATCCTGCTGTTGATTTCCACACAACCCAAATAATTATTGGGCCTGCCAAAAGTGGAATTTGGGATAATGGAAAATTCATTTACTTCAATAAGCACTTCTTCTGTATCGTCTTCCGTCTCACAAGAAACAAAGGCAATACCTAATAAAATAAAAAATAAGAGGGTTTTTAAATTTTTCATACTAGATTGGTTTTTGAATGATTAAAAAAGTTGGCTAATTTAAATTAAAATATATTAATCTTGAATGTTATTTTAAACGGGCTTGCATTTCTCCGATTATATTTCCGTATGCCCTTAATACCCTGTCCCATTCCTGATATAGTTCGTCACTTTTAACACTGGTCATGGGCAACCCGGAATATTCACTGATAAGTTTTACTTTGAACACCAGCGGACTTGAAGAAGATTCTTTAATTATAATGCGGGTTCTTATCGTATTTTGTGTAAAGGTTTTTAAAGACCATGCCGTGCGCAAATAGCCTGTATCCTTATCGGTTAATTCTATGACATCAATATAGGATAATATGATCTGGTTGAGTTGCTGCCAGGCTTTGTCCTTATCCATCGTAGCACATTTAATTTCTATATCTATATTGGCAATATCGGTTTGCAGCGAAGCATCATAGGCATCGTCACGTTTCATCTCCACATAATAAGTTTTTGGAGGTTTTGTCATATCTTTTTTATTACAGAATTCAATACGTTCATTTAGAAAACCTACTTTTTTTACAATAACGGTGGTACAGTCATTATCAGAGACAGTGACTTCTGTAGAGCCTTTGCCTATGAGTTTTCCATTAATGAATATTTCTGCATCTGTTTCAGATACCCCTAATTGAATTTTTCTCTTGATTAAAACTTCTTCGGGATTTGTGGATAAAGGGCTGGCTGTACATAAAAATGGAAGACTCCATAAGCACATAGTAAGGATAATTAGTTTTTTCATGATTTTGGTTTTTTAGTTTTTGTAAACCTATAAAGTATTTACGGTCAAAAACATACCCGGTGCAGGGTATTTTTTAGCAACTAAAAAATTTAAAAATCATATTTCTTTTCTATGGCATAGCGAAGTAATTCCCCTTTTCCGGAAAGTCCCAGTTTAAGGAGCATGTTTTTGCGATGTTTTTCTACCGTGGAAACAGAAGTAAACCGCAGGGAAGCAATTTCCCCGGAACTCTTGCCTTGCCCTATCAGTACAAGGATTTCTTTTTCGCTTTTGGATAAAATAGATTTTGTCGCGGTGCGCGTCACCTGCTTATTCAAAAAGGAAACATCGATACCTTTATCAAAGAATAGGTTTCCTTTTGCTACACTTTTGATGGCATGGATGACCTCCTCCAAAGGCGAGTTTTTGAGAAGATAGCCCGAAGCACCGGCAGCAACCATTTGTGTGACCGCTTCTTCCTGATCAAACATGGTAAAGGCGATTATCCCGGTTTTTGGGAAGTCTTTTTTAATTAATTTGGTAGCAGCTATACCATCAATTTTAGGCATTTTTATATCGGTCAGCACCACATCGGGCTGTTTTATTGCCACAAGTTCCACAAGTGCTTCCCCATCGTTTGCGATACCCACAATAGTGATTTCCTCATCATACTTTAAGAGTAAATGAATGCCATCTATCAACGACTGGTGGTCTTCTGCTATTACAAGGGTTATCATAAGGGTATATCTATTAAAATGGTGGTTCCTTTGTTAGGGGTGCTGTCAATTTCCATAGTTCCGTCAAGATGTTCCACTCTTTTTTCGAGATTGGAAAGTCCCATGCCATTTTTGATGCTTTTGGTAACGGAAAACCCACTGCCGTTATCTTCAATTATTATATTGAACATATGTTCGTGTTGGGTGATGGATATGGATGCGTTAGTGGCATTGGCATGCTTGATAATGTTGGTAACAAGTTCCTGAACAATCCTGAAAATAGTTATTTCCAGGGTGTTTTCCAATCTTTTATCGAGTCCAAAATCATTCACTTCTATTTGAAGCCCCGAGGCTACAGAGGCGTTTGCTGCGAGTTTTTTTATGGCCGGCAACAGGCCTTCTTTGGCGATTACCCCTGTGTTTTTTACGTGCGCCATGTTTCTTACTTCTTTGTATGCCTCATCCAGTAACTGCCCTGTCTTTGCAAAAATGGGATCGTCTGCTTCTATTTTAGCGCAGTTTACCACGATGTAGTTATACTGCAGCTTTGCCGCTGCCAGAGTGGACCCCACACTGTCATGTAGTTCAGAGGCCAGCCGTTGTCTTTCTTTTTCCTGACCTGTAAGCATGGCATCAATGGAAGCTGCCTCTTGACTTTGCAACTCTTTCTCCAGCTTTTGAAATTGGATGTCCCTCTTTTGCTTTTCTATGAGGTGTTTACGCCTGTTATTTTTGTAAAACAGTATGGTGATGCAAATTATGGCGCATAACCCTATGCCCAAACCTATGGCAATATTCCTGTTGTTTATCTTCTTTTGCTGTTCTATTAAAATTTGTTTTTCCTTTTCGGAAGTTTGTAATTGTATTTCGAGGGAGGAATTCTTTACGGTATTTTCTTTCAGGTCCAGAATATTCCTGATTTCATCATACCTGCTTAACTCCTCAAATGCCTGAGCATAATTGCCCAGTCCTTTGTTATTTATCGAAAGATATCTTTGTATGTAGGCTTCACTGCGCAAAGTATCGGATAGGTCCCTGTATTTACGCGCTTCTTCTGCATAAAAAAGCCCTTTTTCAAACCGTTTTTTTTTATAATATACATCGGCCAGGCGTATGCAGGTCCTGAATTTAATATACTTCAAAAAAGGAACATCCCCGCAAAGCGCAAAAGCAGCTTCATTGATGGCAATGGAAGTTTCTATGTCCCCGGCATATTCCGCCTGAAATGCTTTTAAGGAAAGAAACTTCGGTAGGAGCTTGTGGGTGTCCGGCAGTTTTTGGATTTCATTTTCCAGTAATACTATGGTCTCTGCTGCCGAACGCTGTTCTTCTAGAATACTTTGGGATATAAAATAGATTTCAAAGATGTATGCCCATGCTTTTTCTTCGGGTACTTCTGCCAGGGCTTTGAATTCTTCCAGATAGACCTTAAACTGATCATTGGTATGGTAAAACTCAAAGTGATAAAACTCCAGTATCCCTAACAACGCAATCTTTAGCAGATCGGGGTTTTGGCTTTCTTTGGCTGCCACATAGGCTTTAAAAAAATAGGGCAGGGAAGTAGCTGTATATGGTTTGTGGTACAATAAATCATACCCGGTTTTTAAATTGGTAATTACATTAAACTCAGTTGTACTTCCTTCATTCCCGGGTATTACGGAAAATACAGGTATGGGTTTCTGCCCGGCATAATAAAGTATATCTGCCAGTTCTTCCAGTTCTTTTCCCATCTTAGGCTCAGGATGTTTTCCGGCAATACGACCGGCTTCTTTAAACTCCAGGTTTAAAAGCAGGTTGCAATACTGTCGGAATGTAAAATCTTCTTGGGCGTTTGCAGCTATTCCCTGTAAAATAAAGAAAAATACTATAAAAAAAAGTGGCGCTACCCTTTTCAAGAAATGAGAATTTTACTGTACCCTCTTGGACAAAGGCCTCCCGGTGCTGTATCTGCCATTTTCTCCCCGTTGGGAAGAAAACTGTCCTTACATTCGTCTATTTTAGTATCCTTATCCGTGGCGTCCCCGTCTTTCGGGTCCGGTTTACGGGTTACCTCCAGATAGAGGTCTTCGTTAAGCGGAATATTCAAATCCCTAGAACTCAGATTGGGCAGTTCATCCTCAGCCACTGTGCCCATTTCCAAATGTATATTTATACAATCAATGCTTATTTGTTCCGCATTTCTTGAACTGTAATCTGTACCGGAACGGGTATTGATATTAGTATCCACCAATAACCATTTTATACCCATACGACTGTTTACATTGTAGTTGACAGACCGCAGCGTAACCTTTTTAAGG
>JBGTDF010000040.1:0-9776 GCA_041748455.1 Planktosalinus sp. | reverse complement strand
CGCTAAGCACGGTTACGGGTAATTTTTTCATGTGACACTATTTTAAATGAAAGGAATAGCGAACCAATCGCTTATACTTATCTAAATAATAGTGTTACTGGGAGGTCCCCGAAGAGAAAGGGTAGTGGTTTTTAAGTCAATATATGCCTCCTCAAAGTAGAGAGGGATAGCTTCTACAACTATTTTTGGAATAAAGTAGGAGTACTTTTCAAAATTTAAAAGGCTATGGAAATTAAATACATCACAGGTGGCGCAACTTTCGTCCTGTGCGACATTCATATCCTTTTTTTGGTGATTGCTGGTATCGGATGTATGATGGCTAAAAATGTGTGAAGCAAAGAAAAGTGGCTGGCTAAGTAGTAAAACCGCCAAAAGGAAAACTATCCTATTTTTTACCGTTTGCTTTATCATTTTTTAATATGGGGCGAACAACGTATCATTCGCCCCATGGTATTAAGTAACTAAAAAAAGATTTACTGCACCAATAAATTAAATGTTTGGGCAATGTCTGTTTCGCCTCCGGCATCGGCCAAGGTACCGTTATTCGGTTTTTTAGGCTCATGACGCAGGGTTATGGTTAAGGTTGTTGGACCTGCCGTTAGCGTGCTAAAAGAGAATTCTATACCTAATGGATTTCCATTACCGTCTGCATCTTCGTAGGCCACGTCTAGAATAGCTCCGGTTGTAGTAAAGAAAAATTGATGCTCATCTGCCTCTTCAGCTACTTCCTCAGTAATGTCTTCTGGTGGACTTACTGTTTCGTTTAATAATACAATACGCCCGTTGTAGGTGGTGTTGCCTGCCAATGGCCCGGAAACTGTAATTACAGGTTGATTAGGTCCGTCGCCATCTAAATCGCGAGACTGTAAGGTAACAACAGTACCATCGCCCTCAGGGGTCAAAGTAACAGTTAAAGTAGTAATTACTTCTTCTTCATTCACCGGAGCCGGGTTGTCATCATCGCTGGAGCAGGAGGAAAGTACCAACCCACCAACAATCAGAAATGCCATCCATTTACTTGTTTTCATTTTAACTTGTTTTAAAAGGGTACTCATCATGATATTTGAATTAAAGTGTTAATAATTATATTTCAATCGTACTAAAAAATTTCTTCCTAAATCATCGGCAAAATACCGTTGCCGATTTAAGTACTCTCTGTACTTGGTATTCATTACATTATTTACGACCAAACCAACCGTTAGCGCATTCTTTGGAGATAAATCAAACCTCATTTCAGAATCTATTCCCATTAAATGATAGGCATCAGGAGCTGTATTGATTTTCAATAGCACTTCTTCATTTAATTCCGGAGAAACAACTGTGATATCATTCGGAAACTCATTCTGACGAAAGACATACAAACTTTCCAAAGAAATCCTGAAGTCGTTCCATTTGCGATTATAATAGGTAAGGCTATTGTTTACATTGGCGGCAGGGATGTTAATCAATGCAGCATCCAAATCCATATCTTTCCCTTTGACTAAAGAAAAACGATGGTCTGAACGCCAGTTCTGTGTCCACTGACTGTAAATCGAAGCATCAAATCCTACTAAACGTGCATTGGTTTGACGGTATTCCCATACAGGAAAAGCGCCGCGAATGGTAAACTCAACTCCAGTGGGTTCCAAAAGAATAAAATTATTTATTGTGTTAATAAAAGGTGATAGCGCATAGCCGAAATTTGTACTTTTTCTTTGAAGGGAAAGCGCTATTTTATGTGATGTTTCGTTTTGTATTCGAAGATCGCCCAACTCTATCCGAGCTGCAGAGTGATGAAGTCCATCACTGAACAATTCTGATGGATTCGGGGCACGTTGCGATAGGGCATAATTAAAGCGAAGCTCGGAATTTACGCCTAAATTATACTTTAATCCCGCTGTGGCGGAACTATTGTGATATGTAAAGATAGGGTTCGTCAATAACTGATTCCCAAGATTGTCTATTACAAAATTTTGAAAATCCATATCATAACCTCGCTCTTCCCAACGGGAAGTTTGATAGAATTTTTTAGCATCGATTCGATTAAAATCATATCGGAAGCCTGCATCTAACAGAAGTGAGCTGGAAACATAATATTCGCCGGTAATAAAAGCACCAAAATCATATTTGTCATAGTCCGGAATCAATCGACGTACCCCGGTGTCCGGATTTGCAAAATTGTTTTGGTATCGGAAAAGCAAACCAATATTGATGTTATAATTACTCTTGGCATCAATCTTAAAATCTGTAGTTAGGGTATGGGTGGTGAGCTCCAAATCTAAAGAAGCCCTGTCTCTTCGGTCGCCAATACGGATATCATATTCCAGACGTTGATTCAGTTGATAGTCATATTGTACATTCCATTTTCCCAAACCTTGAAAGCGTCTGTAATACTTCAGTTTTCCAAGATGATGGGTAACATCTTGTCTCGGCGGATTAATTGCATAGGTAAAATCATTAATAACAAAAGGTTGTTGGCTATTTATAGCATTTATTAAATCATCAATATTCCCAATATGAGATGCCCTTAAAATTCCAATATTTGCTTTAAAAAAGGAATAGTACCCATCCCAACCCCATTTAAAAAGGTGCTTTCCAAAAGACAGGGAAGCACCAATTTCGGAAATTCCCGTATTAGAAAGAACATAATCCGGCGCTTCTGAGTCGCCAAAACGCTTATAGGACCCTTGCCATTTCATAAACCAACCATTCTCATAGGATTTGGTGAGCTCTGAAGTTACATTGCCACCTCTTCCGTTGGTGGCACTGTTGAGCAGGGTTTTTCCGTAGAGACTGTCTTTGGCCGGAATACTTGCCTGATCCAAAACGATAACTCCACCTATTGCGTCGCCTCCATATTGTAATGCTGCCGCGCCTTTAATTACAGAAATACTACCTGCTGAATTGAGATCTATGTTTGGTGCATGTTCATCTCCCCATTCCATATCCTGCATGCGAACCCCATTGTTTAGAATAAGAATTCTACTCCCATTTAAACCTTGTATTACCGGTTTTACAATTTTGGACCCTGTACTTAATGCAGATACGCCGCTAATTTGTTTTAAGGCATCACCCAAACTACCACTACTATGGCGCTCTAAAGTTTCAATTTTTAATGAAGCTTCCTGCGTCGAATTGGTTTTATCTACATTGAGATCACCAATAACTTTTACTTCGTTTAGTTCTTCTAAGTGATGTTCTAAGGTTATTCTTTTGAATGTATCTCCTTGAATTTCCTGGGTAATAAACTGGGAATTACATTCCGGATGGGAAACCTCAATCTCTATGACCCCGTTGCATAGGCCTTCAATTTTATATTCCCCATTGAAATCGGAAAGTACCACTTTATTAGTGCCATAAACCTGAATGGTTGCTCCAACCAGTGGGGTTTTGTCATGGAAATCGATGACCACCCCCCTTAGCGTATTGGTACATTGCTGTCCTGAACTAAATGAAGGTAATAGTACCATACATAGTATTGCACAAATGCTTCTCATTGCTATAATTGCGAATTAAATGAAATATTTTCCACTATATTTTAGTGAAAAACTAGGATCAGAATACTAAATCTGTGCTGGCGGAGGTCGGCTATACAAGCTGAAAACAGTACCTGAGTCGAGCCTGCTGCTACTAGCCTTAAAATTACTTTGGTAGGAAAAAAAAATAAAATTAGCATCAGGAATGTTAATTTCCTGTGATACAACAAATTGATTTTGTTGGTTTAAGGAGGCAATGTCGCAAATAGAACAGTTTTCTATTTTGTTTTCATTGTCATTTTGGTGGGAGTATACATGGAATGAGGAAACTTTGATAAAAATCAAAGCACTGAAAAGAAAAAAAAGTGCTATTTTCTTGTTCATATTCCACATAATCGCAAAAGTACCCAAAAATAAGCTAGTTTGGGTGTTAAGGAAAACTTAATTTATTTAAATAGAAATCCCAAACCCATTCTCATGAGCATTTTCTTTTCAAAATTCCAGAAAAATTGAAATTGTCCAAAAAGCCAACCGAAAAAAACAAGTAATACTTGATAAATAGGGAATATAATTACTATTCGGAGGGTCCAATATAAAACTGAAAAATACCACCCTTCCGTGAAAAGCTCTCTCGTAAAGCCAAGACCATCAAGCAGGGGTTTGGCAACTTTAACCGAGGAGGAACCTGTTAATGCAAAGACAATTAAAATGAGTACAACTTCAAGATTGGTTTTTATACCCCAGCGCGTTTTTAATTTTTCCATGTCATCTTTCTAGACCGCAAATATATTTAATTAAATCCTTGGTAAAAAGGGACCCAATCGCTGATTGTATTTTCTTTGAAAATAAACAAAGTAATTGTAGAGTTGATAATTTACATCGTATCCATAATCTATATTGGGTTCATAATTAATTTGCAACTCATATAATTGAGGATCAAATTGTTGAGGTAAAAGAACACGTCGGTTCCATTCCATTACCAAGATTTGATTCCGATTTTCCAAATAAGACTGAGAATAGTACTGTTTTGGTCTGGCAATGCTTTGCAACCAAAAATTAAAACCGGGTTCTATAATTATAATTTCATATTCCGTTTTGTCACTAATAATTTCAATGGTGTCCCCCTCTTTCTGATTAAAAGCTTTTTGTTCTTCATCAGAAATAGCCCCTATGTCAGAAGTAGTTTTGCAACCAAAGGCTACCATAAGGAAAACCAAAAGTGTGATCAGAGGATATACATTCTTTTTCATAACCTTAAGGTACAAAAAAACCATTTGCAATGGCAAATGGTCTATAAATTTAAATTGATGTAGCTAATTATTTCCCGAAAAGACCTCCTAAAAGTCCACCAAGACCGCCTTTCTTTTTTTGATCACCACCCATAACCATTCCAGCAATATCATCTAAGACACTACCATCTCCGTCCGCGTCTAATAAAGTCATAATAAGGCTTTGATTTTGTTTTGGTTGACCTCCCAATAAACCACCTAATAGGCTATTTAAATCGTTAGGATTGGAAACCTTCTTCTGAGCAGTTTGTTGCCCCAAATATCCCATTACCAAAGGCGCGGCAATTTTTAGGATATTAGCTATTGCATTAGCATCTAGACCTGTTTTTTGACTTAACGCATTTTCTACCTGGGGTTGTTTTCCTCCGAAAACGTGGCCAAGGATGCCTTCACCATCATTAATTACAGCTTGGTCTACGCCACCTCCGAAAAAACTACCCAAATCGTTTAGAATACTGCCATCATGCTTAGAATTAAGCGCACCCATTAATCCTTGAGCACCTTGAGGCGTTGCTGCATTTTTTTTCATCGCACCCAACAGCAACGGCATGGCCATACTAAGGACATCTGCTGTTTTGTTTGCAGGTTGTCCGGTCTGCCCCGCAACACCGCTGATAAGTTGTTTACCCATTGGGCTGTTTAATAAATCTAATAATCCTGACATAGCAAATGGTTTTAAAAGTTGGTTACAAAGTACAAAAAAGGGATTAATTGAAACAATTGATGAAATTAATATTGGGTTATTTTACCATGGCTATGATTTGAGAAGCCAATTCCATTCCGATTCGCTCTTGTGCCTCCTTTGTGGCGGCACCAATATGAGGAGTTAAGGAAATATTTGGGTGCATAAGTATTCGTATTTCCGGAGAGGGCTCGGATTCAAAAACATCAAGACCGGCAAAAGAAACTTTTCCTGACTCCAAAGCTTTTACCAGAGCAACTTCATCCAAAACACCTCCTCGGGCAGTATTTATGATGCCCACACCGTTTTTCATGAGTTCTATTTCTTTTTCTCCGATAGTGTACGACTCTTGAGCGGGCAGGCTTAGGCTTATATAATCCGCATGTTGCAAAACAAATTCTTTGGAACTTGCGGAAATTGAAAAGTTAACCGATTGACCATCAAAAAATTGAAGTTCCAATACATAGGTTTCTATTTTAGGATCTGTATACAGCACTTTCATTCCTATACCAAGGGCAATTTTAGCAGTGGCCTGACCAATTTTGCCAAACCCAACTATTCCTAAAGTTTTACCTCGTAATTCAGTACCTTTTGAATACGTTTTTTTGAGATCGTTAAATCGGCTATCCCCTTCCAAAGGCATGGCTCTATTCGCATCATGCAAAAAACGGATACCTCCAAACAAATGTGCAAAAACTAATTCTGCTACGGACTCTGAGGAGGATGCGGGGGTATTAATGACCTTTATTCCTTTGGTTTGGGCATAGGAAACATCAATATTATCCATGCCCACGCCGCCACGACCAATGATTTTGAGAGTGGGGCAGTTGTCAATCACATCCTTAAATACTTTTGTGGCACTTCGTACCAGCAGTATTTCAATATGATTGGCATTAATATAATTGCTCAATTGTTCTTGGGCAACGGTAGTTGTTAGTACCTCAAAACCATTATTTTTAAGGTTTGTTATAGCACTTGGGTCAAGCCCGTCATTGGCTAGTATTTTCATTTTGAAGTTTTATTGTCGTTCGTTATTGGTTAATCGTTTAGCGTAAATAAGAAAAAGGATACTGTAAACAATAAACTATCAACGTTTAACCAAATTACCCTTTCCTCTCCATTTCACTCATAACATCCACTAAAACACCTACACTTTCCAAAGGAAGCGCATTGTACATCGAGGCGCGGTAGCCTCCCGTTGATCTGTGGCCGCTAAGCCCACTTATACCGGCTTCTTTCCACATCCTATCAAAATCATCTTTCAATCGCTCATCGGTAAGATTAAAAGTAGCATTCATATTGGAACGGTCTTCAGCAGCGGCAAAGCCCTCGAAAACGGGATTCAAATCAATTTCAGAATATAACAGCTGTGCCTTTTTGTTGTTGATTTCTTCTATGGCGGCTATTCCTCCCAACTCTTTTAACCATTCTAGAGTCAACATAGAAACATATACAGCAAAAACTCCAGGTGTATTGTACATGCTCTCCCCTATAATATGCTGTTTATAATCCAGCATGGAGGGAATCTTTCTGGACACTTTGCCTAATATTTCTTCTTTCACCACTACTAATGTGGCACCAGCCGGACCCATATTTTTTTGTGCTCCTGCATATATTAAATCGAACTTGGAAAAATCGAGTTGTCTGGAAAAAATATCTGAACTCATGTCACAAACTAAGGGAACATCTACTTTAGGAAATTTTTTAATCTGGGTTCCAAAGATGGTATTGTTTGATGTAAGGTGAAGGTAATCTAAACCTTCAGGTACTGTATAACCTTTAGGGATATATTTAAAATTTTCATCTTTAGAGGAGCCTACCTCTATAACTTCACCAAACAATTTAGCTTCCTTAATTGCTTTGTCACTCCAGGTTCCGGTATTAAGGTAACCTGCTTTTTTCTCCAAAAGATTGTAAGCTGTCATAACAAACTGAAGACTTGCTCCTCCTTGCAAAAAAAGAGCCTGGTAACCCCTATTTTCCAAGCCGAGCAATTCTAAAGCCAATGCTCTGGCTTTGTCCATCACCGCGACAAAGTCTTTACTGCGATGTGAAATTTCGATAAGGGATAAACCCGACCCGTTAAAATTCAGGACAGCTTCGGAGGCTTTTAAAATCACTTCGGGTGGCAGAATGCTTGGGCCGGCACTAAAATTATGTTTTTTCATTACTTCAAAAATTTAAAGGTCAAAGGTCATAAAATTAAAATGAAACAGAGCTTTGAAAAGTCAAATATTCTAGGATTTTTTTAACAAGAATTCAACCGTGTCCACACCGTCGGCATAATCACCTAAATCAGGTTGCTGGGTCTGACCGAAAGGAATTTCATCGTCAAATAAAGATTGAGATACAACGCATTGTATTTTGTGTTTGTTGCTTTCTATGTTGCCCTTTAATTCTTCTAGGGAATCGTAAAATTCATAAAATACGGTGGCTATTGGGGATGCATAACTTGCATCTTCCTTTAACATTAGAAAACCGTTATCTAAAAATTGAAATTCGCTCATAAGATATACCGCTTTATTATAGTCGTAGTTATTGGCGTATTTTATTTGATTGATAATGGAACCAAACCCGATTAACGAAATAAAGAAAACATCAAAATTATAATTGCGCGGTACGAATAATTTTGAGACACTTCTGCATCCCAGTCCGTAATACCTGAAAATGTCCTCGCCAAGAGCAGTAAGTTGTGTTGTTGTTTCATTTCCGGTAAGTACGGCTACTGAATTTCTATTTTTTCTGATGATATTCGGTTTTTTTCCGAAATAATATTCAAAATACCGCGAAGTATTATCACTACCTGTGGCGATAACCGCATCGAATTCAGTGAGAAGTCCATCAACAAAGACAATCTTTTCCTGAAAAAGGGGCTCAATTTTAATGAGATAATTGGCAATAAATGGCAACAACACCTTATCATTAGAGGAAAGTTTTATCACCGCTTTGTTCCCTGTGATTAGTGTCGTCATAAAATCATGGAAACCCACAAGTGGAATATTGCCTGCCATGATTAGAGCAACTAATTTAGGCTCGTTTTGGATTTTGGGATATCCTGAAATCCAGATTTCTAGTTTTTCTTTCTGTAGAAGATTGCCCCAAATTTTTAGGCTATGTACTATATTTTCCTCCGTAAACCAGCCATTATGGTGTCCGGCCAATACAATTACCTCTGAAAATTCTTGAAAAAGAGGATTTAAATTTTTGTTTACTGAATTGTTCTGACTATGATAGTCACAAAACTCTTGGAACATAGTACCAAGTTTAACAAAAGCTTCTAATCTATGTTGAAGGGCTGTCATTATATTTGTACAAGATTGTATTAGGGTTTACCTTTGCACAAAAGTAAGGAATAGAAAAAGAAATTTATGGCAATTATAATAACCGATGAGTGTATTAATTGCGGAGCATGCGAGCCAGAGTGCCCTAATACCGCAATATATGAGGGAGCCGATGAATGGCGATACAGTGATGGGACTTCTTTAAAAGGTAATGTGGTATTGCCTAATGGGAAAGAAGTAAATGCAGATGAAGTGCAGGAACCTATCAGCGATGAAATTTATTACATCTCTCCGGATAAGTGCACCGAGTGTGTAGGATTCCATGAGGAACCGCAGTGTGCCGCTGTATGTCCGGTAGATTGTTGCGTCCCTGATGAAAGTCATGTGGAGTCTAAAGAGACGCTTTTAGGGAAACAACAGTTCATGCATCCGGAATAGAAGAAAAGATAATTTAAATAAAAAATCCCAAGCGACTAAGGCCTGGGATTTTTTATTTTTATATAGCGCTAACCCGACTTAAAACCTATCTTTGCACCCTTAAATTTTCAATATGAAAGCAGGTATCGTAGGATTACCAAATGTAGGGAAGTCCACTCTTTTTAATTGTTTGTCTAATGCAAAGGCACAAAGCGCTAATTTTCCGTTTTGTACCATTGAGCCCAATATAGGGGTTGTCAATGTACCGGATGCTCGTTTACAGAAATTGGAAGGACTTGTTAATCCGGAGCGTGTTTTACCTGCTACCGTAGAGATAGTAGATATTGCCGGTTTGGTAAAAGGGGCAAGTAAAGGTGAAGGATTGGGAAATCAATTCCTAGGAAATATTCGGGAAACCGATGCTATTTTACATGTATTACGGTGTTTTGATAATGATAATATTGTGCATGTAGATGGTTCAGTAGATCCCATACGGGATAAAGAAACCATTGATATGGAATTACAGTTAAAGGATTTGGAAGCGGTAGACAAAAAACTGGAAAAAGTAAAACGCGCAGCCAAAACCGGAAATAAAGAAGCTCAAAAAGAGGAAACGGTATTGTTGAAACTTAAAGAGGAATTAGAAAAAGGA
>JBGTDF010000039.1:0-2313 GCA_041748455.1 Planktosalinus sp. | reverse complement strand
CGTGGTAAGGGAAATTGTATTTTTCATATTTGATTTTTATAGCCTAAATATATTGCAAATGGGTGGATTAAAAAAGAACTATACATTTTATTAGCCTTAAAAACCACCTGCGCAATGAGGTGGTTTTTTATGACATTAATTAGTTTCTCAAAACCCTTCTTCCTCCAGTTGCATACGATAATCATACTGCAGATCTTCATGAAGTGTATCTAACTTCTTTTTTAGCAATACCAGTTGCCTGTCCAGTAAATTGGTCAACGATTTGTCCCTGCTTATGGAAGGGGAGAACCCTTTTAGTTGGATGCAGAAGTACAGCAACAATTCTACCTCGGTTTCTTTTTTAAGCGAGTAGCGTATGTATTTCTTGACTTCTTTGAGTAATTTTCGGATACTTTTGCGTATCCAGTAGTAGTTTTTTGTATTAATAGCTTCCAGGTGCAGGTCTATCTGTTGCTTTACCCCATCGATATATTCCTGTTCGTTATCAGCCTCAAAAAGCAGGTAGGTGAGGAGCTCTTTGTTTTCTTTTTTAAATTTTGACAAGCGCAGGCAAAGCTCCAGCAATTCTTCGGCAGAACGATATTGCAGTTCTTTTTTGAGTTGGGGTACGGTGGCTGTTTTCATAAAGAGTACTTCCACGAAGTAAAATCATGGTTTATACGTGAAATATAAAAAAAAGTTTTGGGTAAGGGCGTATGGAATTCGTTTTCTTCCGAATAAATTGCATACAAAGCACACCAACTATTAAAAAAGTGGGCTCATTACCGAAATTTTGGATATCCTACCAGTCCCTGAAAGAATACCCTATGCTAAGACGCAACATATTCTTTTTCCAGTTCTCACTTTCCACTTTACTTATGTTGGTTACACCCAGGGTATAGGAGAGGTTGATGTCCACAACATCAAACAGGATCAAACCACTGCCCAAAACAATACCTACATCCAGAAAAGTAAAATTATCCATGAAATCAAAATTATCCAGGCTATTGGGGTTATCTACATTAGACGGCTGACGCCCAAACATATTGATTCCTATTTCGCCTCCACCAAACACCTGAAAATTAGATACAGGCCTGTAATGCAAAACAAGTGGGGTATTGATGGAATGGATAACCAGCGGATTTTTAAATCCTTCTATTTTTGCGCCTGCGGAAGTATAGGTAACTCCCGTCCTAATATCAAATTTATCATAATCGATAGGGTGATAAGTATTAAAACCGATGTAGAAACCGCTTTTGGCAGAAGCACCTTCCATTCCTGAAATGTTGGAAAATGCCACGCCGCTTTCAATGCCCCAGAAACAATCCCCGCAAAATCCCCAGGAAGAAAACTGTGCATCTGTTTTTGAAAAATAAAAGAGAACAAGTAACAGTAGGTAGTATTTTTTCATAAGTACGTAATTATTGGGGGCAAATATGCATAAATCTTTTAAAAAATAGCTGTTATATTAAGATTTAAGTGCCTAAAAATAATCCGGAAACAGAAACCTTTTTTGAGTCGTTTAGAAACTTGTATTGGTTTCCGGCTAATTAACAAGACATTAGCTTACAAATAAGGCACAATAATCCTTTTGATAACAAATATATTCCGGTATATTTTTTTTTATATTTGAATTAAGTAAAAGCATTAAGAAGACCCATAAATAATGAAATGTAAAAACTGTAGCGTTGCATTGGTTCCTGAAAGCGATTATTGTTATCATTGTGGCGGCAAAGTCATCAGGAATAGGCTAACACTGAAACATTTGTTCCAACATTATGTGGAGACTTTTTTTAGTTATGATAATAAGTTTTTACAAACCATCGTCTGTCTTTTCAAAAACCCGAAAGATGTAATCGGTTCCTATGTCAACGGGGTGCGCAAAAAATACATAGCACCACTGGCGTTTTTTGCTATTGCAGTAACTTTATCAGGAATCTATTTATTTATTTTAAAAAAATACTATCCTGATTTTTTTGCAATAGCAGAGAGCCTTTATGCAGATGATGTGACCAGGGAGATAGGAAAAAAAATCACAGAATTCACCACCGAATACAACTCCTTTCTCAATTTTCTGATCATTCCATTTATGGCATTGATTTCAAGGCTTGTTTTCTTAAAAAACCATTACAATTTCACAGAACATCTGATAATCTATTTTTATACTATTTCTTTATTCTCGATGTTTTCTGTAGTGACCAACCTTATTTTATTGCCATTTTTTCAAGTAAATTTTCTCGCAATAAGCGGCGTGATTTATTTTTTGTTCTTTGTATACCAATGTTATGTTCTCAAACAAGTATTTGGGCTAACATTCAAAAAATTAATGATTAA
>JBGTDF010000038.1:0-3265 GCA_041748455.1 Planktosalinus sp. | reverse complement strand
CCCTTAGACAGTTATTTGCAGGTGATGATGATTTTTCTCTGGGGTATAGGGATTTTCTTTGTGGTTTATGAAATTACAGGAAAAGATGTAATGAGCTTTGCAACCCTGGGAGCTGCTTCTGCAGTAATGTTGTTGATTTTTAAGGACACTATTTTAGGTTTTGTGGCTTCTATTCAGGTTTCTGTGAATGACATCATTCGCATAGGCGACTGGATAACTTTCAGTAAATATGGAGCAGACGGTTATGTAACCGATATTAACCTTGCAACGGTGAGGGTTCAAAACTGGGACAATACCTACACCACCATCCCCACCTACAGTTTGATATCAGATTCTTTTCAAAACTGGCGTGGGATGCAGGAATCTTCCGGAAGGAGGATAAAAAGATCTATTTTTATAAAGCAATCTTCCATAAAATTTCTTACCCCGGAATTGATAGAAAAATATAAAAAAATTGAACTTGTAAGACCTTATATAGAACACAGGGAAAAAGAAATTAATAAGTATAACGAGAAAATAAATGCAGATAAAACGGTACTTATAAACGGAAGAAACCAGACCAACTTTGGGGTGTTCAGAAAATTTGTGGACGCCTCCATCAATGAAAACTCAGCCATAAATAAAGAAATGTTTTTGATGGTGCGACAGCTACAGCCTACCTCTAAAGGGATTCCCCTGGAAATTTTTTGCTTCAGCAGCGATAAAAGATGGCAAAATTATGAAGCCATTATGGCAGATATGTTTGACCATGTTTTGGCTTCAGTTCCTTATTTTGATTTGGAGTTGTTTGAAGACCCTTCCGGTCAAGACATAAAAGCTTTATTAAACTTAAATCCAGTATCTTTTACATCGCAGAACAATTCCACTTTAAATTCATAAATGAAAATAACCCTCTTTATTATTGCTGCATTGTGCGTCCTTTCTTCTGTGATGCCTTTTGTGGCATCCAAAAAATGGTGGGTACGGGGATTTGATTTTCCGCATTTACAACTAACCGTTATAACGAGTAGCACATTTATTCTTCTATGTTTTTTTATTGATCCTAAAAATCTTTGGGAGTGGATGATGCTCGTTTTTCTTCTTTTAATCTTAATTTATCAATTGGTTATAATTTATCCATACACCCCACTGGCAAAAAAGCAAATTACAGCTACCTCTATAAAAAACAGTGATGCATCCATTCGGGTTTTTTCTGCTAATGTGCTTCAGGACAATAAAGATTTTGAAACATTCAGTAAAGTTTTCCGCAAGGCAAATCCTGATATTGCCATACTACTAGAAACAGATTCATGGTGGCAGGAACAACTTCAGGTTTTTAAAGAGGAATACACCTATACTGTTGAATATCCTTTGGATAATTATTACGGAATTATCCTTCTCAGTAAATTGGAAGTCAAAAATGCAGAAGTCAAATTTTTAATTAATGATGAAATTCCTTCCATCCACGGCAGTGTTTTACTAAAAAACGGTACATGGATTAAACTATATTGCCTTCACCCTATGCCGCCCAGTCCAACTGAAAATGATAAATCGCTGGACAGAGATGCAGAACTACTTATTGTTGCTAAAGAAATTAAGAAAGAAGGTTTTCCCATCATTGTTTTAGGGGATTTAAATGATGTAGCTTGGTCACACACCACAAGGATGTTTCAGCGCATCAGCCAGTTGCTGGATCCCAGAATAGGTCGGGGTTTTTACAATACTTTTCATGCAGATTTTCCTATGTTGCGCTGGCCATTAGATCATTTGTTTGTTTCCAATGATTTTAAACTGGCAGAATTGCAACGACTGGAATCCATTGGCTCAGACCATTTCCCCATGTTTGCAGAATTATGTCATGGCTGTGATACGGAAGAAAACATAAATCCTGAAAAAGCTTCAACAGAAGATAAAAAAGAAGCAAGGGAAACTATCCAGGAGGGCCTGGAAGAAAACGGGAAATAGCAAGTGCTATAATCTTACTATGATCAAAAGCTAATTCAGGTAGCTTTTTTATTGTAAACCAACGCGCATCCTTAGCGTCATCTGCAGCTTTTGGCAAAGCAGCATTATCGGTAAAACCCACAAAAGTGATGGAAATAGTTCTCCCACGCGGATCCCTGCCCGGTTTACCAAATGTATACAACTGCTCACAAGAAACTATTTTGATTCCAGTTTCTTCTTTCAATTCCCTTAATGCCGCAATCTCTAAATCCTCTTCCTGATCGACAAAACCTCCCGGCAACGCCCATTGGTTTTTAAATGGTTCATTTTTGCGTTGTATCAATAAAATTTCCGCAGAGGTATCCATTGATTTGAAAACTACGACATCTACGGTTACAAATATTTTTTGTTTAGGCATTATACAGGCATTTCAGGGATTTGCAAATCCATATCAAATGCATCATTTAATTTTTTGATAAAATACACGGCAAGTAAAGGGGATTCTTTTTCGACATTTTGATGAATGAAAAAGTATATGTTTTGTAAACCCTGATCTACCCATTCTTTTAAACGAATTACCCAATCATCGAGACGTGTATAATCGCTGCTGTGGTTTGCACCATTATATCGTATAAAAGCAGTGTCTGATGTCATTCTCATATGCAGAAGATCCCTTCTTCCGGCAGTATCGGTAATTATATTTGCAGTATTGTATTTCTCCAAAATAGTATATAATTCTTTTGCAACTTCGGTGTCGTTATACCATTTGGTATGTCTGAATTCTACAGCAAGCGGTATATCCTTCGGGAAAAGTTTTAAGAAAGGTTCTAGTCTTTCTATATCTTTTGGCGCAAAATTATCAGGCATTTGCAAAAATGGCATTTGCAGTTTTTCTTTTAAATTAGAAGCGTTTAAAATGTATTCATTTAAAAACTCTTCGGCACCATCAAGTCTTTTCCAATGGCTAATTCCCTGAAATAATTTTGGAAAGAACCTAAAATTATCCGGTGTTTTCTCATACCACGATGCAAATTGTTCAGCAGAAAAGATGCGATAAAAAGTGGCGTTTAGTTCTATGGAATTGAATTGACCGGAATAATAGGCAAGTTCATCTTTAACACCTCTGGGATAAAAACCTTTTAAATCTGCTTTGTTCCATTTGGCACAGCCCACATATATATTTGGCTTGTCAATTTTTTTATACTTTGCTAAAAGGGTTTTAGTTTCCGGATGATCAGGTGGTAAATTAAATTCCATGTTTTCCGGGTCATCTACTTTTCCGAATTTCATATTTATTTTCCTTTAATTTTAAAAATTATGCATTTTACTTTGTAACTTTATT
>JBGTDF010000037.1:0-13270 GCA_041748455.1 Planktosalinus sp. | reverse complement strand
CCCACGTTGTCTTCTTCCAGGTTAAGTACAATGCCTTCCAGACCACCTGCAAATTCTACAAGTTCCCCATATTGTACATTAGAAAGACCATAAACACGGGCGATACCGTCCCCTACAGTCAATACTGTTCCTACTTCATCCAAGGAAGCTGATGCTTCAAAGCCTGAGATTTGCTTTTTTAAGATTGCTGATATTTCAGCCGGTTTAACTTCTGCCATTTTGTTTAAAATATAAGGTTAAAGACCAGGCTTTATTTGCCGGTCATTATCTCTAATTATCTACTAATATTCAATTCTTTTTTCAATTGGTCAAAATTGTTGGCGATGCTTGCATTGTATTGCGTGTCACCAACCCTTAAAATAAATCCGCCTAAAATGGCAGGGTCTACTTTGTTGCTAAGGGAAACGTTTGTGGCATTAGTAAGTTCTTTTACTTTTGCCAAAACCTGTGCTTCCAAATTTTCATCCAGCGGGATTGCCGTGGTTACCACTGCTTCAATCACCCCTTCTTGCTTATTATATTGTGTGATAAAACTTTCGGCAACATTTTCCAAAAGGTTTGTTCTTTTGTTATCTACCAGTACATCAATTAAATGCAATGTGGTTTTAGAGTTTCCTTGAAAAACTTCCTGTAGAACAGCTCTTTTATCCTCTTGCTTTACCACAGGACTTTTGAGCATTAGCTGCAATTCCCTACTTCCGTCAATAGATTTTTGGATATCTTTCATTTCACCATATACTTCTTTGGAAGTATTGGTTTCTGAAGTTAAATCCAGAATTGCTTTTGCATATCGTATTGCTGCCCTGCTCATTGTGTACTTAGTTTAATGTTGCTTTCCCTAACATATCCTGTACCAATTTTTCCTGTTGGTCTTTGTTAGAAAGTTGTTGTTTTACTACTTTTTCTGCTATTTCTAGGGAAAGGGTTGCTACCTGGCTTTTCAGTTCGGCCACGGCTGCCTTTTTTTCACTTTGAATGGCTTCCTGTGCTTGCAGGATCATTTTCTCAGCGGTTGATTTTGCTTCTTCTTTCGCGTCAGCAATCATTTTTACTTTGATATCGCGTGCTTCTTTCATCATTAATTCGCGTTCAGCACGTGCTTCCTGAAGTATTTTTTCATTGTCTGCCTGAAGGTTTTGCATTTCACGACGAGCTGCTTCGGCTGCTGCCAAAGCGTCTTTAATAGATTCCTCGCGAGAGCTAACTGCGCCAAGAATAGGTTTCCATGCAAATTTCTTTAAAATGAAGAGTAGTATCAAGAAGGTGATTACCGTCCAAAATACAAGTCCGAATCCGGGGGTTACTAAATCCATTTCTAATTTCTTTTTTTAATTAATTAAATTTTAAAAAATACAGAAGCAACCAACCGTTACTTCTGTATTTTTCTTTTTCCTAACCTTGTAATAAGGCAACAACAACACCAAATAATGCAACCGCCTCAACGAAAGCTGCAAGAATAAGTGCAGAAGTTTGAATCTTACCTTGAATTTCGGGTTGACGAGCCATTGCTTCCATAGCAGACCCACCAATACGTCCAATACCCAATCCAGCTCCAATAGCTGCTAAACCAGCTCCAATAGCTGCAATTCCTGTAATAGTCATAGTATAAAATTTAAATTAATTAATGATGTTCATGTTCTTCTGTTGCCATTCCAAAATAAAGGGCAGAAAGTATGGTAAAAATATATGCCTGTATGGCGGTAACCACAATTTCTATTACTATAATAAATAAAGAAAAAGCTACAGATACCGGTGCAAGCAATACGGTCTTGAATATAAATATTAAGGACATTAATGCCAGTACAATAATATGTCCTGCAGTAATATTTGCAAAAAGACGTATCATTAATGAAATTGGCTTTGTGAAAATGCCTATGATTTCAATAGGCATCAGGAAAATTTTCATAGGTACAGGTACTCCCGGCATCCAGAAAATGTGCTTCCAGTAGCCTTTGTTACCACTGAAGGTAGTTATCACAAAAGTAAACAACGCCATTGTCATTGTGAATGCAATGTTTCCTGTTAAGTTGGCCCCGTTAACGATGGGTATCAACCCAAAGATATTGTTAAGCCAGATAAAGAAGAATACCGTTAGCAAATAAGGCATAAATCTTTTGTATTTCTTTTCGCCGATCATTGGGATGGCAATTTCGTCCCTGATAAAAAGAACAAGAGGTTCCACAAAACTTGCGATACCTTTGGGCACAAAATTTTCTGATTTTTTATATTTTCTGGCTGCCCCAATAAAAATTAGAAACAACACTAAAACCGAAACCCACATCATAAAGACGTTTTTGGTAATAGAAATGTCCAATGGCTTGGAAGCGTTAAGAGGAGTGCCTTCAGCATCTACCTGCAAAGCTGTTGCCCCTGCATCCAGTTGGTATATTTTTTCGTTATAGTTGACAAATTTGCCGCCATTTTTTTCAGCTACTACTTTACCATAGTAGTCGTGGTGAAATGCAGAAGACATAAAAGTGGTTAGACCATTGTCAGTCCATAAAATTATAGGTAGGGGAATAGAAATTGCGTGATCGTTAATATCAATAATGTGAAAGCCATAAGCGTCTTTCACGTGATGCATGATCATCTTTTTAGGATCAAACTTTTTTTCCTCAATTTTTTCTTCTAATAATGTTTGTTCTTCTTGCGCTGCAGAAGCAAAAGAAGTAACTAAAAATATTCCTAAAAACAGAGTCCTGATGGCGCTTAAATTCATTGTTTACAATAAGATAATAATGCGTTCCTGAAAATCGGTGCAAATGTAAGAATACTTAATGAATTGTCAAACAATAAATTTGAGGTTTATTCATCCTTCAGGAAAAAAGTAATATTAACGATTTCAAAAGCCAGATACAGAAAATAGGGGATAAAGAAATTGAAGACTTCCAGCGTGGCATTTTCATTGGGGTTTAGCAACACGGGCAGCAGGAAAACCAGTGTCAATATCATTTTTAAAAGGGTGGCTCCCATAAACAAAAAGAAGACCTGTTTGTTGCCATTAGAAAATTTATAGTTAATGATGGTGTATACAATGCTTACCGTTATAAAATGAAAAGCATAAACTGTCCATAATGGCAAAACCAATACTATATCACTAAAAAAATGAAAGACTATGTACCAATGAATGGCAAAAAGTAAAAGGGAAAATGCAAGAAGTAAAATCAGAAAGTTTACTTCCCTTTTTATAAAGGTAGGATTCATTAATTATCTTTTTTAGAATTGGAAAGCAGTTGTCTTATCACAAAAAAAATGGCAATCAGCACAGAAACCAATGAAAAGCCGGCAGTAAAGAGGGGTTTTTCTGTTTCGTAATGTTTATCCAGTTGATACCCAATATACGTCCCCACACCAATAATGGCTATCATCTGCAATGCCAGCCCGGAATAATGTGCATAAGCACTAAACGGATTGTTGAACTTTTTCTTTGGGGCTTGTTTCTGCTCTTTCAAAATTGTGGTTTTGTGATTTAATGGGGTCCTGGTCAGTTTCCGGTTTTGTCGTTGTTTGCTTTAAAACAGAACCTTTCATCACACAGGTTGCATTAAATGCAGCACCTGGCTCAATAGCCAGTTTACCTGCAACCACATCGCCATCTACTTGTGCAGTGGCCCTTAGGGTAAGAGTTCCGGAAATGGTCATATTCCCTGAAAATTTTCCTTCAATATCGGCATTTTCACACTCAAGAGTTCCTTTTATATAACCTGTTTCCCCCAATACCACTTTAGACGGGGTCTTTATATTTCCGGTTACATTTCCGTCAATTCGCATCCCTGTTTTTGCGGTAATATCACCGGTAATGTTGGTGCCTTCGGTAATTCGGTTTTGCTGATTGCCAATAACAGCGGGGGCTTTTGGTTTTTTGTCTGAAAACATATTTATTCGATTTTGTCGTTATACAATTCCAAGTTTTTATGTACTTGAACTACTGCGTAATTTGGTGAGGAGATCTCGAAATATGGTCTGTTAATTTTATATTTTTTATTTTCTTTTAAAGTTTCCGCAAAGCCTGTAGACCCATCTTTACTGAACAAACCGTGAACTACAACAAAAACTTTATTAGGAGTATAGTAATCCAAAGAGGTCTCCAGATAATTAAAATTCAACTCTTCTATAGCAGTATTTAATTTTTCCTGAAGTGCAATAGCATCTTGTCTGGATGAAGCGTCAAACTCATAAATCAGTTTCCACCTTTCTGAAGTGTTGTTTTGCTCAAAATCATATTTTTCTATAAGCGGAAGTGTTCTGGAGTAAATATCCTGAGCCCTTTTTCCTTCATCGCTATTAGGGTAATTTAATGCCACAAAGTTCAATGCCTTTTTATAGGCATCAAAACCGTCCCTTCTACCAATAGCTGTCGCTTTAAGCAATTCAAATTTTGGGACCATTTCATCTCCCATAAATCCTGTAATATAGATTTCTGATTTTTCTATAACCTCATCATATTGCTGTTGCTCAAATAAAGCAAATAACTCGACATATTTAAATTCAGGACCTGATTCATCCATGGATAATATCGCTTCGGGGTTATTTATTATTTCTGCATATCTGGAGTCCGGATGATTTGTTACAATATCATTTTTATATTGTTGCACCTTTGCATTGTTTTCCAGCAACTCATAGGTTTTGTACAAATGGTACTTTGTGGGTGGTATAAGACGCTCTTCCGGAGGGAAGGTCAACAGCTTTTCAAGTCTGCTAATGGCAAGATTGTATTCCCTGAATTTTTCTTTATAAATCAAACCCAATTGGTAGTAGGCAAAATCCCTTTCCTTGTAGATACTGTCTATTGCTTTTTCGTCCGTAGGTATTCTGGCGATATAGGTTTCGGGCTTGTACATATCCCCGCTGGATATTGATGTGATTGCATCTGTTGTGCCCACTTGTTCACTAATGTCACGAATTACATTTTTATCAAATCGGCGCCAGTCATCCTCCAGTCTTCTGTCACCCCATTGTCTTCTGAAATCCTGTCTTCCAAAGGATACCGCGGTCTGGTTATAGAAATAGAATTTACTTCCGGCGGCAGGATCTTCAGTTCTTCGATTTCCTTTAAAGAACTCATCAGACCTAAAAGTTTCTTCACGTTTGATTGTTGCCAACGAATCTGCGATAGCTTTTTCCCTTAATTGGACAGTGTATTGTGTAAAATAAGCAAGTCTTTCCGGCTCTGTCATTGCAACAAGACCCAGGATGCTGTCGTTTGTTTTGGCAATATCTTCATATCTTATTACATCTTCCAGATTATCCCGTTTCTTTTTGATTTGCCTGTACTCTCTTGTATGTAGTGTGAGGCGTTCTAAAGTGCTATCGAAATAATCCCCAGCCATTTTGTATTCTGATTTGTCAAAATATATATCTCCCAATGAGGAATAATTCAATGCCTGCAACCTTTTGCTTTGCTTGAATTCTTTAATCGATTTGTTATAGAAAGCGACAGCTTTGTCAGTGCTGTCAATTGCAGAATAATAAACCGCTGTCTGGTGGTAAATAACATCCAGATATGGCCTGTTTTCCCTGTCTTCCGCAAGTTCTTCCAGATGTAACTGAAGCGCTAATTTATCCCCTGATTCATAGTCAAAGTTTTTCGCTTTTTCCATTTTAGCGTGAATCATATACACTCTAGGTGATTTTCTATGCAATTCAATAACCTCATCAAACGCAATATTTGCACTGTCTTTCTCTTCCAGTAAATTATAAAGTTGCCCTTTTATAAAATATAACCGGCCCTTCTTTTCGTTGTCTTTAGTATATTCCGCAGCATTTGCAATATGCACAACTGCACTATCCACAGATTCTAAATTTATATAAGCCTGGGCCATCATAGCAGAAGCGTCTGCAAATTCTTCATCTTCAAGCTTTGCCTCTTCAAATAATTTTTTAAGGTTTTTTATGGCAACATCTTCATTGTTGAGACGGATATTGGTTTTTTCCCTCCAGATTTTCGCAGTGTTAATACTATTGCTGGTGGGATATCTGTGCAAAATAAAATTAAAAGCTTCGAGTGCGGGGATAAAGCGCGAATCAAAATAACGGGCTTTACCAAGAAGCATATATGCCTCATCAATTTGGGGATTGTGCTCTTTTCCGTCAAAATAGATGGAATGTTTTTGAATTGCCTTTGCAGCTTTTTCTTCTGCACGTTCAAAATCGGCATTTTTGGTTTGCCCCGGAAGTTGTATTTCGTCTTTTAACTGTATGCGCTCAATAGGAAGAATTTCAAAAAAATCTTCTGTATTGTTTTGCGCCAAAGCCCTTTGTCCCTGATCCAAGGCCATCTCGCCATTGTACAAAGAATTAAATTCAGCATTGACTGCCCTGAAATTTCTTGTCATAAACGTACTCTTCTTTCTGGAGCAGGAAGAAGCCACCAGAACGATGACAAGTATTAAAACCGAAATTTTATAAATGCTTTTCAAATTGATTCTATTTATTATGATAACTAACTAAAAACGTTGCTTTTTAGTATATAAAAATTTATGCGAGGCGTAAAAATACGTTTCTTTTTGAAAATAAGGTATATCTGTTCTTAAAATTTCAGTTATTCCTGCACTTAACCTACTATTTTTAAACGTTGTTTTTTATTTTTGAAAGTTTTTTAAACAGGTGACGAGTTTATAATTGTATTTTTGCAAACAAAAACAAGCATGCATAAATTTCACCCTCTTTCCATCAAAAAAATCACTAAAGAAACCCCCAATGCGGTATCTGTATATTTTGATATTCCTAATTCTTTAACGGATACTTTTGCTTTTCATGCAGGCCAATATATCACTTTACGAAAAACCCTGAATGGGGAAGAAATAAGGAGGTCGTATTCTATTTTCACAACGCCCGAAAGTGGTGAAATGGGTGTGGTGGTAAAAGCGTTGCAGGGTGGCACTTTTTCTACCTATGCCAATGAAAAACTAATGGAAGGTGACATCCTCGAAGTCCTTCCTCCGGAAGGGAAATTTATTTTTTCGCCAAAAGAAAGCAATGTCCACAATTATGTCTCCTTTGCAGCGGGTAGTGGTATTACTCCGGTATTGTCTATATTAAAAACAGCATTGGAAAAAGAACCCAACAGTAACTTCTTGCTTGTGTATGGCAATCAAAATCCGCAGGAAACCATTTTCTTAAAACAGTTGATGGATTTACAAAAACAATATTTGGGCCGTTTCTTTTTAGAGTTGGTTTTTAGCAGGACCCAAGAAAATGAAGCACAGTTTGGGCGGATTTCCACTTCTATTGTCAATTATTTCATAAAAAACAAATACAAACATTTAGATTTTCACTCCTACTACCTTTGTGGCCCGGAAGAAATGATAAAAGAGGTAACCTCCGTTTTAAAAAACAACCATGTTGCAGACAAAGCCATTCACTTTGAACTTTTTGCTTCCACTGCAGAAAGCAAAGTTATTGAAACCGGCGATGGGACTACTTCCATTAGCGTTATCCTCGATGAAGAAACCAGTACTTTTATAATGCCGAAAGGAAAAACCGTTTTAGATGCTGTTTTAGAACAGGATTTAGATGCGCCCTATTCCTGTCAGGGAGGTATTTGCAGCACTTGTATTGCAAGAATAAAAGAAGGCAAAGCAGAAATGCGCAAAAACCAGATCCTCACCGATGGGGAAATCGCCGAAGGTTTAATCCTTACTTGCCAGGCGGTGCCCACTACAGCCGTTTTAATAGTGGATTATGATGATGTGTAGCCCCCCAACCCCCAAAGGGGAGCTCTGTAAATCTCTTTTTAATATTTTGTTTTCTTCTTTTAACAAAGAAATTCTGTTTCTTGTTTGTCTGAACTATAAAAGTTGGCGTTATATTTAAAAATTTCTTTCTTATAAAATTGTGTATATTTATTCCATAATTTTAGTCTGTGATGGTGAAATACACGGATCTAAAAATTTGTCTAAACTTTAAAAAATATTGATATGAAAAAAAATTTAAACATAATATTGTTATGGATGGCAATACTTATGCTCAATCTGCAATCAAATAATCTTTATGGGCAAGACCCTGAGCTTTTTAATCATACGTGGTATCTTGAAAAAATTGTAATTGACAATGAGGAGTTTTTAGTTTCTGACCTTACTGGAAATCCATACTATAATTTTATTATAAATGAAATGTACTTTGAAAATTTCAATGGGGAAGACTATATGACTTTAGCTTTTTGTAATGTTTGGGATGGGAAATCTGAAATTTTTACCGATACACTCCATTTTGATTATTTTGAACCCAGCCCAATAGATTTTTGTGACATCACACCCGGTGAAGGGGGAGACCTTATTTTAGATTATGAAGAAAAATACATTTCTGTATATGTTCATACTGATTCAGGTATTTATATTCCTAAAAACCCTTTCACCTACATTATACAAAATGTTGCTGGTAATCATTATCAACTTACTATAGAAAATGGTGAGGGAGACTGGGCGGTGTATAATAGTGTATTGCTGTCAATACCCTCTTTTAATCAAAACAGTTTTACCCTTTATCCAAACCCGGTCAAAGAAGTGCTAAATATTACAACTCGTTTTCCGGAAGCTTTTACCGTCAGTATCTATGATATGACCGGTAAATTGCTTAAAAGCCAGGTTTTTGATGCTGCTCAAAATCAAATGGATGTTAAACAACTTAATTCAGGTTTATATTTTGCGGTTTTTGAAAGTGAAACCGGGGAACAGGTGAGTAAAAAGTTTGTAAAAAAGTAGTGCAAAATTCAACCCTCTCAGGGTTCCAAACCCTGAGAGGGTTAAGGACCGTTATTTATTTAGTACATCTTTAATTTTTTCCACGATTTGTTGCGGGGTAATACTCGTGATCGCTTTTTCATAGCCTTCCGGAAATTGATTCCCATAAATGGAGGTGGGTATTAATGGAAATTCTACCCTATCTGCCAGAAGTGCACTTTCTGCAGGCTGCCCAAAAGGGTAAAAGCCGGCATAAGGATGGGTGACCCCCCAAAGTGACACTGTGGACACATTGTATATTGCAGCTAAATGCGCATTGCCGCTATCCATAGCAAGCATCAGATCTAGGTTTGCAATCAGGGAAAGTTCTTGTTCAAAAGTCAACACCCCTGCCATATTTACAACAGAATCATATTTTTCAGTAATAGTATTTAGTAGTTCGATTTCACGGGCACCCCCGCCAAAAAGGAAAATTTGGGTTTGTTTTTCCGAGTCAAGCTTGGAAATAACTTCTTCCATTAACCCCAATGGGTACATTTTCGCTTCAAAAGCAGCAAAAGGGGCAATCCCTATCCGGTTTTTGTACGTTTTGTCAACTATTGGTAAAAGCTTTGGTGGGATTTCCTTTCTTTTTGGAAATTCATGCCGGGACAAATCTATCGGGAAACCCAGGTTTTCAAAAACAGTGGCATAGCGTTCAAAAGTGGTGGGAAGCTGTTTAAATTCTTTGTTTTTTAAACGGGTCAATGCTTTCTTCTCTTTTCTGCCTTTGTCTATTTGTGCCGTGGGGATTTTTTTAAACTGAAAATAAGTGACCAGTATTTTAGACCGAAGCACGTTATGTAAATCTGCGATTGCCGTAACCCCTTCTTCTTTTAATTCTTTTGCAAGTTTCAGCATCCCATGGATGCCTTTGTGTTTGTCTTTAATTTCCGCCGGGAAGAAGGATACTTCGGGAAATTCGTCAAACAAAGGTTTGTAAAATTCCTTGGAAACCACCGTTATTTTTACCTGCGGATATGTAGCCGAAAACACCCGCAAAACCGGTACGGTCATCGCTACATCTCCCAATGCGGAAAGGCGGATTATTGCTAGGTGGGTTGGTTTCAAGTTTTTGGTTGTCCTCCCCCTTAATCCCCCTCCAAAAGAGGGGGACTTGGGTTTATAGCACAAAATATTTAGGTTAATTAAATCACTTATATCTTAGTCTAAATTATTTTTTTCGTAACACAGGGTTCAGTTCCTCATCATTATACATCTTCATTTGTTTGTAGACTTTCATGTATTTTACGCCATTGCCTATGTCTTCCAGCAGTTGGTCAATTGCCGTGGAGAGGTCGATGCGCTGCTCTAAAAGTATGTCCAGTTTTTGTTTGCATTTTAAACGGTGCTCTTGAGAGGCGTCGATGCGGTTTGCCTCCTCTTCCATATGAAACACTTTGAGGGCTAGAATGGAAAGGCGGTCTACTCCCCACGCCGGACTTTCGGTGTTTATTTTTGCATTGTTTTTTACTTCCACATTTTTATAAAGTTCCAGAAAATAGCTGTCGATATACTCTACCATATCTGTCCTGTCCTGGTTAGATGCATCAATTTGACGTTTAAGTTTTAAAGCCGCCACAGGATCTATATTGGGGTCACGGATTATATCTTCATAATGCCATTGCACGGTGTCTATCCAGCATTTTCGATATAATAAATGCTCGATTAGTTGCGCATTTTTATCATAGGGATTTTCAAATATCTGGTCTACTTCATTTACCACATGGTATTTCTTAATAATTTCCTGAAAAATCCTGTTTGCTGTTTTTGTGAACATAATAGTATGGTTTTTGAAGCTTTGCTTTTTTATTGATTTTTAATGAGAACATGCAAATACTCCAGTGTTTTGTCTGCTTTATGGTTTCGGTTTTCGGTTTTGTCTGCTTTGAAACGTTGGTAATTTTTGGTTTCTAAACGATAATCACCATAGCGCTTCATAATATATTCTACCTGAACTTGGGATAATAACCCCTCATTATTGTAACTCAAAAAAATGTATTTGAATTGTGCGTTTGCTATCAAATCTTCAAAAGAGGCTGCGACTTCCCCTGTTCTACAATAATTGCTTTTTGCATACTCCCGCAATCCTGTTTTGCCCTTTGGCACAAAGGTATCCATTTTTGCAATGGTATTCAAAAGATGGTAATTTGCCCCATATTGCCTGGCATTGTAAGGCGGATCGAGATATAAAACATCCCCACTTATTTTTTTTATCAAATCGTTGGCATCTTCCTGAAAGACCAGATGCCCATTTGTGGTTTCTTCAAAAAGGGCCGGCTTGAGAACGAGTGTTTTTGAAGCGCTGGGTTTAATTTTTTTTAAATAAGCCCCATATACTGATGCTGTATTGGCAACTTTATCTGCACTTTCTATCAGCGATGCCAAAAGAAAAAAGTAAGTGTTCTCGTCAATTTTTCCGGATTTTTTCCAAACTTCTATTTGACGACGAATTGCATCTATTTTCTGTCCGTTGTCTTTCGTAAAATAGAGCCTTCCGTCTTTACTTCCTTCGGCATAATTATTGGAAATGAAGCCTGCGGTTCCGTCCAGGTTATTTAGCTCTTTTAAAAGAGGTTCAAAATCCAGTCTTTGGTAATTCCCGATGTAATTTTTGAGCAATACATAACTGTAAAACTCGATATCGTTTGCTATAATCTTTTTTACATCGCTTTTAAAACTTCTAGCCACAGCACCCGTGCCGGCAAAAAGATCACAGAACACAGCGTCTGCAAGTGGTATTTTACAGGTTTTTGTGATGCATTCTTTTATCCAGGAAGTTAGTTTGTGTTTAGATCCTATATAGTTCATTTTTCTACCCAGATTATATCTGCAAGTGCTTTTTGCTTATTTTCAAAATTTAATGTGACGAGATTAGAGGATTCAAAAATACTAACATAATTAATTATAGCCTCTTTCAGCAACCCGATTTCTGCTTTTAATTTCCAATGTTCGCCATCTTTTGCGTGTACAATTAGAAATAAGCGATTTGCAAAATGCTGTCTTTGCTGTTTGCTTTGGTTTTCATACAACCAATAAAGAAGTTTTGCTTTGTTTTCCTTTGCGAAAGAATAAGTTTTATTAAACCCACGAGGGAATACAGAGGTTTTATGGTCAAAGGGAATCCCTTTTATAGAGAAATCTATCAGCCTGTCTTTGTTATTTTTAGCAGGGATTATGTCTTCTGAAGAACAAAAAACTTGTTCCACCGCAATTGCACTCCAGAAGTTATACCATCGATTTATGGCGTAGTAAAAGAATTCTTCTTTTTGTAATTTATGAAGCTCTGCTTGTTTGGCAATTGTTAATTGAAGTTCTTCCCACAACGGTGTTGTATAAATAAAATTAGTGTGTTTATCCCATAGATCATTTTGCTTCCTAAACCATCTGTAAGGATAGTGCCAGCGCTTTTTGAGTTGGGTTTCTATTTCTACAATTGTAAGTGGCATTAGATAAATAATATGAAAAATGGGGTCAACGCCAGTAACCAAAGTAAAATTTCCTTGAATACTTTTTCTTTGGGCATTTCTATATAATTAGCGGTTAAAACCGAGAATGGCATCGCCATGAACAGCAATTCAGCACCATTTTTTGAGGGGGTCACTAATGCGATAAGTACCGCAATTCCAAGCGCGACCAAAATTAAATTTGTTGTTTTCTTATATTTTTTGCTCTTTTTTGCCAAATCGACAAAATGATGTGCGATGACCCAAACAAGGATAGCTATAATTATACTAATAGGTATCCATAAATATTTGGTGTTGTAAGTTGTAAAATCAAATCCAAAAGTGCCTACCCAATCCAAAGGGGTGTAAAAAGCATCCTGCACTATAAGGGTATATGAGTTTGTTAGAATAATAACTGTTGCCATTCCCACAAAAGGGATCAGGTAGTGTTTAAAATTATTTCCAGCAATAAAGAGTATGGCAACAAAAAGAAGCCCTGTAAAGAGGAAAGACCAAAAATAAAAACACGAGGCGACAGATATCCATAATGCGGCATCAAATATCTTCTTTTGGGTTTCTTTGTGTGATTTTAAACTCAGTATCCTTCTAAGGGCCAGCAGGATAAAAAAATTGGCGATCAGGATTTCTGTTTCTAAAAAAGTTATGGGCAACAAAAATGTAAAAATTGCAAATAGAAAAATTTTATAGGTATTGTTTTTTGTGAGGTCATTTTTTCTGGCCACAAAATCCACCAGCAGCATCGATATTATATACAATAACAGCATACCAATCTGAAAAGCAATCTCAGTAAACGTAAAAATGGTTTTTGCTGTAAAAATATGATGCGCCACAAAAAACACAATCATAAGTATCCCCACAATTAAATAGTTGACGGGTTTTGATTTGCTGAAAAAGCTGGTTAACATAGATATTTTCTGCTAATTTTTTAC
Source organism: Planktosalinus sp. (assembly GCA_041748455.1). Lineage (GTDB taxonomy): Bacteria > Bacteroidota > Bacteroidia > Flavobacteriales > Flavobacteriaceae > Planktosalinus. Next base: position 154 of record JBGTDF010000037.1, on the reverse strand, counting down.
TGAATTTTAATTTTGGTTACATTTATCAAATTAGACTTTTTTATTGGCGCAATAAACCCAACTAAAGTGAAACAAATGTAATGGAACTCCAATTAATTTTATATTTTTGTAGCGTAAATATAGGAACTTATGAGTTTTAAAGGTTTTTTTGAAG
>JBGTDF010000036.1:0-3538 GCA_041748455.1 Planktosalinus sp. | reverse complement strand
TTTTCCCAGGGCATTGTTTTCTGCAACGGCAGCAATAATAGTAATCATATTAAAGGTGCTGGTGGGGGGTTGTTGTTTTCTGTTTCGGCTGGTGGTTTAAAGCTACTTTTTCTTTCCTGTTCTACCTGATTTTCGAGTTCGATCATGCGCTTACGCTGTTCATCCCTTAGTTTAATGAGTTGTTTGTTTTCCCATTCCTTACCCATGAAACTGTTTGTGATAAATACATTAAATGCATGAATGATGAAAATAAATGCCCAGATTAATATTGCCCAAACAAACCAATTTTCAATAAAAAAATCTTCGCCATATCCTAAAACAGGATTGACTATAATAATAAATACAGCACCTACAAGAAAAACAACAAAGTGCTGGTTGAGTCGTTTTTTCTGACGAATCCTATCCTGCGCATACAAGAATTGTTCACGGTCTTCATTTGATGTACTATCTTTGTTTTTTGAAAACATGATTTACTAATTTTAACTTGTTTTTCAAAGTTACCATTTTTAATGCTATCCATAAAACACTTATGAGAGATTTACGAAAAGAATTTCCTGTTGCAAAACACCATCTTTATTTTGATACTGCTTCCACCGGCTTACTATATGAATCCCTGATGGAATGGCGCAATGTTCACGATCTGGATTATCTAATGGGTGGGAGTACCTTCAGAAATACCCACAAAAAATTTTTAGATTCCGTGCGGAAACAAGTAGCAACTTCTTTCGGCGGAAAAAAAGAAAATATAGCTTTGATCCCCAACTTCTCCAATGGTTTTAATGCTATTCTGGAAGGGATTGAAAAACCTAAAAAAGTACTTCTGCTGGAGAATGAATATCCGTCTATTTCCTGGGCAGTACGATCGAGGGATTTTGAAATTTTTTATGCCGACTTAGATACTGTTGTAGAGCAAAATATTGCTTTGGCTTTTGAAAAACACCGTCCGGATATATTTACATTTAGTATAGTGCAATACATCAATGGCATAAAATTAGACCTTGATTTTTTAAAAGATTTAAAAGGGAATTATCCCGAAACTTTGTTTATTGCAGACGGCACCCAGTATTTAGGCACCGAAGTTTTTAATTTTGAAGAAAGTGGCCTTGACATCCTAGGAGCGAGTGGCTACAAATGGATGTTGGGTGGTTTTGGCAACGGCTTTTTGATGGTAAAAGACGATGTGAAAGAAAAAATATTCCCTAAAACCATTGGGTATAATTCTGCGGAAACGATGGCGTCTTCTGCTGAAGAAACCCTTTTTATAAAACATTTTGAACCCGGGCATCAGGATACTTTTAATTTTGGTAGTTTGGGGTTCTCATTACGGTTTTTGCAACAAATAGGGTTGGATGCCATAGCCGAACACCTTGCTCTGTTGTCTGAAAAGGCAAAACAGGGATTTACAAAACTTAACCTTCTCGAAGAGGCTGTGGCCCTTCGGGAAAAGCATTCCAATATTTTTAATATCAAAGGGGATGACAAGTTATACCAATTCTTACGGGCCAATAATATTATTTGTTCGCAAAGGGGTAATGGAATACGCTTGAGTTTTCATTTTTACAATACCGAGAAAGAGGTAGGCAGTCTTTTGGCATTGTTGCAAAACTATCTTGCTAAAAAATAATGCCTGTCATATAATTTTTTAGGATTTCTTACGCTTCTTTATTTTCTCTTTTGGGGAATCGTCTTCAATTTGGAAAACAATCGGCAAGGAATACATTACATTGACTTCTTTTCCTTTTTGTATGCCGGCTTTCATTTTAGGTAATGATAGAATAACCCTTTTCATCTCTTCTTCTAAATAGGGGTGTGGGGCCCTGGCTATTACATCTACAATGTATCCGAAGTTGTTTATTTTAAATTGCGCATACATGCGATGTCTGCCTTCAGCTAATTCTAATGTGTTTAACAAAGAATGGTTGAAATTTTCTTTTACATACTGGTCAATGGCATCAGACATACATTTTTTCTTAGCTTTATTATCCCCTCCGTCACAACCCGGAAATACAGGCACAGTTTCAATAACAGCAAAGGGAACGTCTTCATCTTCTTCTGTTTGTGATCCAAGAGTTTCTGACATTATATCAGCTCTGTTTTTAAGTAAATCTTTGACCTGAATTTTATTGTCGGGTGTTACTGTATAGGTATTGCTAAATACTATTAGGCTTTTTATAATATTACCCTCCTCATCTTCAAATCTTGGAAGAGGCTTAATGCTTGAGATAGCTAGATTTACAGCCCTGGCAATTGCAAAATTTTGGGTAGTAATGGAAGCAATGGAAAAATTTCCCGCAGTACTCACCATTATTTCTAAATCCAGTTTTTCCGGGACACCCGGTTCCAACTGAAGTATTTCGAAATTCCTCTCCAGTTCCTTAAGGATTAGATTGTCCAGGCTATTTTTTAAACAGGCGGTCCGGCCCTGAGTGTCTTGAATCCCATTACAAATATTCAGGTCAAATTGTTGCCCAAAGCTATAGTAAGAAATAAAAAATAGAAAAGTCAATACAAAAGAAACCTTCATTTACTTTCCGGTTTTAAAAGTAAATGGAACGGTGTATTCTATGGCTTTTGGTTTTCCTGCAAACATGCCGGGTTTCATTTTTGGAATGGCGAGTATATTTCTTTTGGCTTCGTCTTTTAATTCCTCGTTTTCTCCTTCCACAGTTAAAATCTCAACCTCGCCTTTAGTGTTTACCATAAACTTCACGACGATACGTCCCTGCACATTATTTTTCCAGGCATTTGCCGGGTATTTAAAGTTTTTTTGAATATGCTGACTGAGTTTTTGGTCAAAGCAAGCATCCCTTTTAGAAACATCATTTCCTTCACACCCCGGCCAGATAGGGGCAATTTCTTTCATGGTTACATGATTTTTCTGAACATCTCCCCACTCCTGGGCAATTCCGGTGAACGATAAAAGAAGAACAGCAACTACAGTTATTATTTTCATGGTGTAAAATTTGGGTTAAACGGCTACCGCACCTTTTATATGGGGATGCGGATCATAATTTTCCAATGTAAAATCTTCAAAAGTAAAATCAAAAATATTCTTTACCTCCGGATTGATTTTCATGACGGGCAATTTACGAGGTTCCCTTGATAATTGCAAATTAACTTGCTCTATATGATTGGAATAAATGTGCGCATCCCCAAAAGTATGAATGAAATCACCGGCCTCAAGATCGCAAACCTGTGCTATCATCATTGTTAGCAATGCATAAGAAGCAATATTGAAAGGAACACCCAGGAAAATATCTGCGCTGCGTTGATAGAGTTGGCAGGATAGTTTTCCTTTTTCTCCCGCTTTTTCAGGGGAGGAAACATAAAACTGGAAAAATGCGTGACACGGCGGAAGTGCCGCTTTGCCGTTTGCAACGTTTTCACTAAAAGATTTTGAAGTGTCGGGCAGTACACCCGGATTCCACGCAGATACCAACATTCTCCTGCTATCCGGATTTTTTTTCAGGGTCTCTATGATTTCCTGTATCTGGTCGATTTCTTCACTGTTCCAGTTGCGCCATTGGTGCCCATAAAC
>JBGTDF010000035.1:0-3454 GCA_041748455.1 Planktosalinus sp. | reverse complement strand
TTCTTCCGGACTCAATACCCCGGCCACTATAAAGAGGGCCATTATAAGAATAGATGTTGTGTCAATAGAAAAATAATCCTTGATAAAGAGAAAGATGCCAACACCTATTATGCCAATAGTGATAATTAAATCAGTGCTCATAAAAAAGGTGTTTAATAAGTACCTTATGCATTATATTTAATGGCTGCTTGTACCCAAACAATTAAAATGAAGGTCTTAAAATTTATGCACACAATATTCTCAATTTCAGTGCTAAGACTAATCATCATCTTTTTTGAAAATGTTACCGATTCCGCGACCTATCTTTTGAATGGTTTCTATGCCTTTATCAATTGGTTCAGTAGTTATATCATCATATTTTTCATAAACATTACTACTATCTTTCTGATTGGGATAAATGATAAAGCGACTATTATTTGTAAAGTGTTTTTCTAATTTGGATGGTAAATTTTGCAATAATCCTATAAAAGATGGAGATCCTTTTCTTGCAGAAACTAAAACAATCAGATCATCCATTTTCACATTTTTAGCAAGTACTAGAAAATCATCCCAATCCAGAAATTCGTTATAGACCACCGGCACAGCCATCTTAGCTTTCCTTATAAACCCTGTCATTGCTATTTCGGTTGACGTATTACAATAAACAAAAACAGGAATACTTAGTTCTTGTGCCAATTTCGAAATTTTAGTTACCCAATGACCAAATCCATGCTCATGCTCTGATAAGGGAGGTGCTGCTACCAGTATTCTTTTATGTAAAGCTAATGGTTTATCTAAATGGCATATAAATGTGGTCTTATTGATTCTGTTGATAATACTATCCACATTCTCGCCAATTAATTTATCAATAAACCCTTTACGTCTGGGCCATCCCATAACTACAATATCCACACTTGCCTCTTTGCAAACACGACTTATTCCACTTGCCGCGTTATGATCTATAGTTGTTATGATGTTTACTTGGGTTTCTGAAGCAGAAGCTTGTTTTACAAATTCTTCCAGTTTGTTTCTGGCTTTAATTATGTTCTTTTCTGCTTCCTCATTGTTGGAAACCACGGATAAAATAGAAATAGGGCTGTTGATTTTCTTGTCCTTGATAAATATAGACAACTCCAATAGTTTTTCTATATTTTCCAAATTAGCAATGGGCATCAGAATATGCTCTGTGAAATGATTGGATATTTCACTGATCTCAGCAGCTTCATCTTCTGCCTCAACAGTAATTTTCTTCGCCGCTCTCTCTGTTGCAAATGATGCAATGATACAGGTAATAAGAATCAATATAATGGTTCCATTAAGAATATTATCGTCCAATATTCCAGCTTTATAACCCACCAAAATAACCGCAAGGGTTGCGGCTGCATGGGCACTGCTTAACCCAAAAATAAGTCCCCGCTGGGCATTGGAATACCTGAAAATTACTTGGGTGAAAAAAGCAGCAAACCATTTTCCAAATAGCGCAACGGTTGTTAGTGTAGCAGCAATAATTAGGGCTTGGGGACCACGAAATATTACACCAATATCCACCAACATCCCCACACTAATTAGAAAAAAAGGGATAAATAAAGAATTTCCAATAAATTCTATTCTGTTCATAAGAGCTGAAGAATGTGGAATGAGTTTATTTAATGCCAGTCCTGCCACAAAAGCACCAATTATGGGTTCAACACCCGCTACCTCTGCAAGAAAAGCTGCAAAAAATACGATAGACAAAACAAAAATATAGTGTGAGTGCTTCTCCCCTTCAAGCTTACGGAAGAACCATTTGGCAATCCGTGGAATAACCATAAACATAATGGCAGAAAAAATAGTGAGTGAAATGCCTAATTTAATCCAGAATTCCTGATTGAGATTCCCTTGGCTGTTTCCCATTATAACTGCTAAAATTATAAGCACCGCAGTATCTGTCAGAATAGTACCTCCCACGGCAATTGCAACTGCTTCATTTTTTGAAACCCCCATTTTGCTTACTATGGGATATGCTACCAAAGTATGGGTTGCAAACATACTAGCGGTTAGAAAACTGGCATTAAAATCGTATCCTAATAAATAAAAACAAACAGGAAAACCAATGGTTAATGGAAAAATAAAAGTAAAAAACCCAAATAAAAGACTTTTGTTGCGATTTGCTTTAAACTGGTTCATATCAAGTTCCAGACCAGCAATAAACATGATGTATAAGAGCCCAATGGTGGAAAAAAGATCTACCGCCGAGTTTTTTTCCAAAATATTGAGCCCGTAGGGTCCAACTACCACTCCCGAAATAATAAGGCCAATAATCCCGGGTATATTAATTTTTCTCAGGAGAATTGGTGAAAGTAAGATGATAAGCAGAATTAAGGAAAAGATCAGCACCGGATTACGCAGAGGCAACTCAAATTCATGAATTAAATGATTTAAAAATTCCTGCATAAATTCAATTTGAGCCTAAAAATAACAATTATATTCTGATACCCTCTAGAAATTTGTGCTACAAGGATTAACGGCGCCCTCCAAAAAGCACTTTAAAAACAAATGATAATGTACAATCAATTCAGAGAATACCTTGCTTAAAATTATTAAACCCAATTAAAAGAGAGCATGTATGCCTTGTTTATTTGAAATGCAAATGATCTTAGATTAGTAATACATTCGATTACCCCGAGTGTTAAAATACAGCCAATTCCCATTTTAAGTCTCAAATAAGTAACTTACATTTATAATATTTGTAATTGTTCAATTATTTTAATGATTTTATACCCTATTGAAACAGGCAATTTCAAGTTAGATGGTGGTGCAATGTTTGGAGTAGTCCCAAAAGCAATTTGGAACAAAACCAATCCTGCAGATAACAATAACATGATAGATATTGCAGCCCGTAGTCTACTAATTGAAGAGGGAAATCGGTTGATTCTGATTGATACAGGAATGGGCAATAAACAATCGGATAAATTCTTTAACTACTACTACAGATGGGGTAATTTCACCTTGGAAAATTCGATAAAAAAGGTTGGATTCCACCCTGATGATATAACAGATGTTTTCCTGACACACCTCCATTTTGACCATTGCGGGGGTTGTGTGCAATGGAGTACGAACAGAACCTCTTACGAGCCTGTTTTTAAAAATGCAACCTACTGGAGCAACAAGGCCCATTGGGCATGGGCAACACAGCCCAATGCCAGAGAAAAAGCCTCTTTTTTAAAGGAAAATATTATGCCGATACAGACAAGTGGACAATTAAAATTTATTTCTTCTGATACTTCTGATTATATTGAAAGTTCTGAATTAGGCTTTGGAATTCTTTTTGTAGATGGTCATACGGAAAAACAAATGTTGCCTCATATTACATATAAAGGCAAGAACTTAGTTTTTATGGCAGATTTAATTCCCACCGCAGGGCATATTCCATTGCCATATATTATGGGTTATGATACCAGACCATTACTAACACTATCTGAAAAAGAACGCTTTT
>JBGTDF010000034.1:0-7864 GCA_041748455.1 Planktosalinus sp. | reverse complement strand
AGGGTTTATTGATAGTGTTGTTAATTTAAGTGCTGCATTGGGTGGGGAAACAGTTCAATTTAGATGGAGAATGGGTTCTGATAATATTATAGGATCAACAGGAGTTTGGATTGATGATGTTCAGGTAACAGGGGTTTTCTCTCCGGAACCTACTTCGACTCAAATAGCCGGTTTAGCCTCTGGAAGTGTTTTCCCTGTGGGAACTACTACAAATACATTTGAAATAGAAGATGCAGCAGGTAATATGGTTACATGTTCTTTTGATGTAACTGTAAACGATACTATAGATCCTGTAGCTATCGGTCAAAATATTACGGTACAACTCGATACAGATGGCGAGGTAAGTATTACAGCAGCACAAATAGATAATGGTTCTTCAGATAATTGTTCCATTGATACCATGACTTTGGATATTACAGATTTCACCTGTGCTGATATTGGTGCAAATACTGTAACCTTAACGGTTACTGATGAATCCGGAAATTCAGATAGTGTACAGGTGACAGTAACTGTTGAAGACAGTCTGGGTCCGGAATTAACTTGCCCTGCAAATCAAACTATACAAATAGCACAAGGAGCAACCTATACAGTTCCGGACTATTTTGATTTAGACGAGGCCTCGGCAACAGATAATTGTACAGATCCTTTGACAGATATTCTTCAAACACCTGCAGCAGGAACAGAACTTTCCGGAGGCACCTACACTATAGAAATTACTGTTACGGATGCATCGGGCAATGAAGCAACCTGTGATTTTAAACTGGAAGTGGAAGAACTTTTAAGCGTTGGCGATCAAACACTAACAAACCAGTCCATTATCTTATTCCCAAATCCTACTTCGGGTGAAGTAACTATTTTAAACCGAAGCAATATAGCACTTCAATCTGCTATAATAACCGATGTTAACGGAAGAATCATTCAGACTGTAAACCTTGCCGGATTAAATGGTGAAATGAAAATTTCACTTGCTAATCTTGCTACCGGTTTGTATTTTATACAGATCAGTTCTGAAAATACAAGCATCGTAAAACGTATTGTAAAAAAATAAACATTGGTTTTTTAAAATAATAAAAGAGGCTTTCTAAATTTGGAAAGCCTCTTTTCTATTTGTAATATGCAGTTTGAAAATTACAAACCAATGAATGCAGCTGCTTTAAAAAAAATAACTTTCGGGTTTACGCCGGTGATTGATTCTTCTGTTTCGAAGGACAAATACTTTCCTTTGGATTTATCGGCTAATAATGAGGAATTAAAAACACTTGATGTATCTTCTTCAAGTGCCATGCAGCTATATATAAGTAACCTTTTAAAGAAAAACAATGCAAAAGTAGCTTTTGGTGGTTATCTGGAAAAAAGAAACATTTATAAGAGAAGCTCACACTTTAACAAACAAGAAGAAGAATCTGAGCGTAATATTCATTTAGGAATAGATCTGTGGATAGAAGCAGATACAGAGGTTTTAGCTGTTTTAGACGGAAGAATTCACAGCTTTCAGGACAATACAAATTTTGGGGATTATGGGCCCACTATTATTGTAGAACATATTTATGACAGCGAAACTTTCTACACCCTTTATGGACATCTTAGCCGGGATTCTTTAAAAGGACTTTACCTGGGAAAAGAAGTACAACAAGGGGAAGTTATCGCACGATTGGGCGAAGCGGAAGTAAACGGAGATTATTCGCCGCATTTGCATTTTCAGATAATTTTAGATATTGGAGAATTCAAAGGTGATTATCCAGGAGTATGTTCAAAACAGGATGTAGACTTTTATATTAAAAATTGTCCTAACCCTAATTTACTTTTGAATTTGTAATGAAAACATAAAGCTTCCTATAGATTCATTCCTTAGGAATAAAAAAATTGAATTAAATTTGACTTTTGTTAATGGCTAATAAAATAGACAATGGAAAAAACCAACTGGAAAACCGCAAAAACCTATCAGGATATAACGTATAAAAAAAGCAATGGCGTAGCCCGCATTGCATTTAATAGGCCTGATGTGCGCAATGCCTTTCGGCCAAAGACTACAAGCGAGTTGCTGGATGCATTTCACGATGCGCAGGAAGATACAAGTATTGGCGTAGTACTGCTTTCTGCGGAAGGACCATCTTCTAAAGACGGTGTCTACAGTTTTTGCAGCGGTGGGGATCAAAAAGCCCGCGGTGATCAGGGGTATGTGGGTGATGATGGCTATCACAGGTTGAATATTCTGGATGTTCAACGATTAATTCGTTTTATGCCGAAAGCCGTAATTGCAGTAGTTCCCGGTTGGGCAGTGGGAGGCGGGCACAGCCTTCATGTGGTATGTGATTTGACTTTAGCAAGTAAGGAACACGCCATTTTCAAACAAACCGATGCTGATGTAACCAGTTTTGACGGCGGCTATGGTTCTGCATATCTTGCAAAAATGGTTGGACAGAAAAAGGCAAGGGAAATATTTTTTCTCGGAAGAAATTACAACGCAGAAGAAGCCTATGAAATGGGAATGGTAAATGCCGTAATCCCACATGCAGAACTGGAGGATACTGCTTATGAATGGGCACAGGAAATCCTTGCAAAATCACCCATTTCCATAAAAATGCTCAAGTTTGCGATGAACCTGACAGACGATGGCATGGTAGGACAACAGGTATTTGCGGGGGAAGCCACCAGACTTGCCTATATGACCGATGAAGCCAAAGAAGGAAGGAATGCGTTTTTAGAAAAAAGAAAACCCAATTTTGATAAAAAATGGTTACCTTAAAATATTAAATAATTACAGAATTTTATTAGCATAGTGTCCCGGAGTTACTATATTTTTCAGACTGACAGATTGGGTGTAAGGAAAATCACCCAGAAAGATACTGCATTTATTATTGCCATTTTAAATACATCCGGGTGGTTGCGTTTCATCGGAAACAGGAATGTAAAAACTGAGAAGCAAGCAAAAAAATACATCAAAGAAGGACCTGTAAAAAGTTATAAGGATAATGGATTCGGGCTTTGGCTGGTTGTAAGAAAGGAAGACGGACTCGCTATAGGCATGTGCGGCATTTTAAATAGAACAAATTTGAGTACGCCGGACATAGGTTTTGCTTTCCTGCCTCAATTTTATGGACAAGGGTATGCCTTTGAAATTGCAACAGCAACCCTTGCCTATGCCAAAGAGCATTTACAAATTCCTGTGGTATCTGCCATAACACTTCCCGATAATAAAAGATCTATTAAATTGATAGAAAAGTTAGGGTTAAAATATATCGAAACCATATATCTGACTGGGGAAAAAGAAAATTTACTGTTATATCGCAGCAACTAATACTATACAGCTTCTGAAAGTACTTCTTCTTTATATATTTCTTTTTTCGCTGTAGAAATTTCTTCTACAGTAATATCTAAATTTTTAAGAGCTTCTTCTTCTTTAACTTTCTTTCTTAACTGACTGGTGGTTAAAGTGCTGCCATCGTGACTCCATCCCGGGGGAGCAAATGCATACATAAACTTATGACCCCAGTTTTTTGACTTTTTCATATCCTGCCAGATATTTTTGTATTCGTGGGATAGAATAATCCAAATATTATAAGAATTGGGAGGTGTGGTTACTCCATATTTAATGTCGATATCTTCATCGAGTTCTTTCCAGGTACCAAAAATCCTGTCAAAAATATTGAGGATACCACCGTGATTTTTATCCATATATTCCAGGTTCTTGGCATGGTGCACCTGATGCATGGTATGAGTATTGATAAATTTTTCGATAATCCCCATTCTTGGGATGTATTTAGTGTGCAGCTGAAATTGCCATAAGGCTTCAATTCCTAAGCAAACTACAAGCATTTCCGGCGGAAAGCCAATCATAACAATCCATACATAAAAGAAAGGCTTGTATAAAATAGTAAACCAGCCATTGCGCACGGCAGTTCCTAAATTAAAATTATCAGAAGAATGATGTACTATGTGTGCAGCCCATAAAAACCGAACCATATGGTTTTGACGATGGAACCAGTAGTAGGTATAATCGTCTAAAAGCATGCATAAAATCCAAACATACCACACATATCCAAAAGATTCCCATCCAAAAATATTCATGCGAACACCATCTACTATGGGATTAAAAATTTCATAGACAAACGAAAAAATAAAAATTGCAGATACCGTTTTTATCAAAGCCGCAATAACAGCAGAACCAACCCCTAAGGATAAACTGGAAATAAGGTCTTTCCATTTATAAAGGTCTTTATTGTCTGTATGTTTACTATAGGTAAGCTCTAAAAGGATTAGTCCTAAAAAACAAGGCACTCCATATACCAGTGGGTTAGTAAAATCCATATTTCTTTTACATATTTAATTTAGGAATTTTAAAAAATAAAAGTAGCAATATAGAGTTTATTAAATCAAATTTATTATCAAATTATATTTTATCCTATAATTAACTTTTTATGCATTGATAATTAGCGGATTATAAATAAAATAAAATAAAAGCCTTCTTATATGGATTAATAAGAAGGCTTTTAATAGTATTCAGGTAATAAATTATTTTTTATAAGCATCAGAATGCACATTGGCAACTGCGCGCCCACTGGGATCATTCATGTTTTTAAACGAAGCGTCCCATTCCAGTGCGACAGGACTACTGCAAGCTACTGAAGGTAAAGAAGGCACGCACATCGCTGCTGCATCACTGGGGAAATGTTCCTCAAATATGGAGCGATAATAGAATTCCTCTTTGCTTCCAGGGGTTTGTAGCGGAAATTTGTATTTAGCATTGGCAAGTTGTTCATCGGTTACTTCACGGCCCACCATTTCTTTTAGGGTGTCAATCCAGCTATAACCCACACCATCTGAAAACTGCTCTTTTTGACGCCACGCGACACTATGGGGAAGCATATCTTCAAACGCTTTTCTAAGTACCCATTTCTCCATACGCTCTCCATTGATCATTTTATCCTGCGGATTGATGCGCATCGCAACATCCATAAATTCTTTATCCAAAAAGGGAACACGACCTTCGATTCCCCAAGCCGCCAAAGACTTGTTTGCCCGAAGACAATCATACATATGTAATTTGTCTAATTTTCTTACGGTTTCTTTGTGTAATTCCTCTGCATTTGGGGCTTTATGAAAATATAGGTACCCACCAAAAATTTCATCGCTTCCTTCCCCAGAAAGCACCATTTTGATTCCCATTGCTTTTATGGCACGCGCCATTAAATACATAGGGGTGGAAGCGCGTATGGTAGTAATATCATAGGTTTCCAAATGATAGATTACATCCCTGATGGCATCAATTCCTTCCTGGATGGTAAACTTTATTTCGTGATGGATAGTTCCTAAATGGTCTGCAACCTTTTGTGCGGCGGCAAGATCGGGAGACCCTTCAAGTCCCACTGCAAAAGAGTGCAACTGCGGCCACCAAGCACTTTCTTTGTCATCGCTCTCTATGCGTTTTTCTGCATATTTTTTGGCAACCGCTGAAGTAATGGAAGAATCCAGCCCGCCTGAAAGTAATACGCCATAAGGCACATCGCTCATCAATTGCCTGTGCACCGCTGCTTCCAGAGCAGTTCTAAGTTCCTGAATGCTTGTGGCATTGTCTTTCACAGCTTCATAATCCATCCAATCCCTCTTGTACCATTGTTTTAATTCGCCTTCCCTGCTATCCAGATAATGCCCGGGGGGAAAAAGTTCTATTTTGGTGCAAACGCCTTCCAGTGCTTTCAATTCCGAAGCGACATAAAATGTACCGTTTTTGTCCCAACCCATATATAATGGAATAATTCCCATATGGTCACGGGCAATGAAATAAGCGTCGTTTTCCACATCATATAAAGCAAAGCCAAAAATACCGTTCATTTCATCCAAAAATGTCGCCCCTTTTTCTTTGTATAGAGGAAGGATTACTTCACAATCTGATTTTGTCTGGAAATTATAACGCCCTTCAAATTGTTTGCGCAATTGCTGGTGGTTGTAGATTTCCCCGTTTGCTGCCAATATTAAATTTTTATCTTCACTGAACAAGGGTTGTTTTCCCGAAGTAGGGTCAACAATTGCCAGCCGCTCGTGAGCCATAATGGTTTTATCATTACTAAAAATACCACTCCAGTCAGGTCCGCGATGACGAATACATTTAGACATAGCTAATAATTGAGGTCGAAGGGTCTCAGAAGGTTCCTTCAAACGAAAAGCACAAACAATTCCACACATATAGTATTATATTTTTGATTAGTTCTTAAAAAAAAAGCCTGTCAAATTTAAAAACTTGACAGGCCACGATATCTCGACAAGTTTTCTTGTTAGGTATAATTATAATTATTATTATTTAGGTTGTTTTTAATCACTGTAAAAGAAGTTATTTCCTGCAAATATCGAATTAATTTTTAATAAGACATTCTAATTTATGTATTTTTGATTATGTGCAAATTTATAGTAATGAAGGGTATGTTTTAGGGTCAACTTCACTCATAATTGCATATACTTTTTCAAACACATCTTCTATGGAAGGCTTTGAAAAATAATCGCCATCGGTTCCGTAAGAGGGTCTGTGTGCTTTAGCAGCTAAGGTTTGTGGCTTACTATCGAGATGCTTATAAGCATTTTGTTCCTCTAGAATATGTTGTAAAATATAAGCAGAAGCACCACCCGGTACATCCTCATCAATAACCAGTAAGCGATTTGTTTTAGCAACACTTTTCACTATGTCGTGGTTGATATCTAAAGGCAGTAGAGATTGCACATCAATAACTTCCGCAGAGATACCTGCTTCTTCCAGTTCTTTAGCTGCTTCTTCCACAATACGCAAAGTAGAGCCATACGATACAAGGGTAATATCTGTTCCTTCTTTAACTGTCTCTACAACTCCTACAGGTGTACGAAGTTCCCCTAGATTATTCGGTAATTTTTCTTTTAAACGGTATCCATTAAGGCATTCCACAATCAAAGCAGGTTCATCTGTTGCTAATAAAGTATTGTAAAAACCTGCTGCTTTGGTCATGTTGCGCGGTACTAAAATATGCATACCCCTTAACAAATGTAACAGTCCACCCATTTGTGAACCACTGTGCCAGATACCTTCAAGACGGTGTCCGCGGGTTCTTACTATTAGTGGGGCTTTTTGTTTTCCATTGGTACGGTATTGAATACAGGCCAAATCATCACTCATTATTTGCAGTGCATAAAGGACATAATCCAGATATTGAATTTCAGCAATAGGGCGAAGGCCACGCAGTGCCATACCAATTCCCTGACCTAGTATTGTAGCTTCCCTTATGCCGGCGTCTGCAACACGCATTTCGCCATATTTTTCCTGCATACCTTCCAGACCCTGGTTCACATCGCCAATGGTTCCGCTGTCTTCCCCAAAAATTAAGGTCTCCGGGTGGTTTTCAAATATTTTGTCAAAATTATTACGTAGTACCAATCTGCCATCCACCATTTCTACATTTTCATCATAGGTCGCTTTTACTTCCTCTATACTCAATGCATTGTTTTCTGCTTCACTGTATAAATGCTTACTGAACTTAGGCTGGATTTTAGCATAGTAGGTTGCTATCCATTGTTGTAATTGATTCTTTTCGGGATTGTTTTCTTTGGCAATCAGGCGAAGAACTTTTCTTGCAGTGGAAAGAATTTCTTTGCGAATAGGCTCTTTGATACCTTCTAAATCGTCTTTGTATTTAAGGATGAAGTTTTTATTTGCACTTGCACCGGCAACTTTTTCCAATAAGTTTATGAGTTCTTTTTGCTCTGCTTTTTGCGGGGAAACAAATGCTTCCCACGCAGCTTTTTTACCATCGCGTACTTCTTTTTTAATGGTATTTTCCATTTCCAAAAGACTTTCTTCAGTCGCAATGTTGTTAGTAACCATCCATTCCCGCATTTTTACATT
>JBGTDF010000033.1:0-3394 GCA_041748455.1 Planktosalinus sp. | reverse complement strand
GCCGTGGTACATACGCCAGCCATCTTTAATAGTAAAATCCTGACCTATTGGTCGTCCTAATAGTAATGCCGGGTCAGGACCCAAATTTTCTTTTCCGTTTGGATAATCGTCTTTATGGTAGGCACAGAATAAAAATGGATCCTGGGTTTCCCATTGAAAGCCCAGTTGTTTTACTTTTTTGATTGCAGACATATTGATTTTTTTTGGAGATTAAAATTACACAAATACAGCGAATTGGAATCCTAAAGAAATAATAAAAATGGTTGCCTGAAACATGTTCCGGACAACCATTTTTTTTAAAGATAAAAAAGAATTACATATTTGGAATTTTCAAAACCTGACCGGGATGAATCATATCCGGATTTTTAAGTTGGTCAGTATTAGCATCAAAAATTGCATTGTATTGGTTTGCGTTTCCATAATACTGTTTTGCAATTTTAGAAAGGGATTCACCGCTCTTAACGGTGTGTTTCGCGTAAATGGATTTGTCTGATACCTGTATATCTGCTACAAGATCTGAAGGGTTATCACCACCAATACTTTTTATTTCGTTCCAGAGAAGGTCTTTTTCATATTGGTAATCTGCAATTCCGCTAATGTGAAGCCTGCCATTTTCTTCTTTTACATCCCCACTGCGAATGTTTAGTTCTTCACCCAGGTCGAGTACTTTTTGATACTTTGATTTTACCATGATTAATTGTTTAAAAATTTATTTAGGAAAGGTACAAAGGAATTCCTGCTTTGCCTTTCACAATAACCTTAAAAAAATATTAAATTAATTTTAGTAATAGTATTTATGCCTAATGGATTTCTTCAGCTAAAAACTGAACTTCATACAAGTTTCTGTAGTAGCCATTTTCGATAGTAAGCAATTCCTTGTGAGAACCTTGTTCCACAATTTTACCTTCATCCATAACTATAATGGTATCTGCTTTTTTAATGGTGGCCAGACGATGTGCAATTACAATGGATGTTCTTCCTTCAGTAACTTTTAAAGTTGCTTTCTGAAGGAGCTGTTCTGAATATGAGTCCACTGAAGAAGTGGCCTCGTCTAGCACCAGTATTCCTGGATTGCTTACATAAGCCCTTAGAAATGCTATAAGTTGGCGTTGCCCGGAAGAAAGCATACCACCTCGTTCCTTTACATTGAAATTATAGCCATCAGGAAGTGTCATTATGAATTTGTGAATACCAATATCTTTAGCTGCCTGTTTAACCTCTTCTTCCGAAATATCGGGATTGTTTAAAGTGATGTTTCCCAAAATAGTATCCGCAAAAAGAAAAACATCCTGAAGTACCACACCTATTTGGCTTCGCAATTGCTTCAAAGGAACATCCTTAATATTGATGTGGTCTATGGTTATGGTGCCGCTTTGAATTTCATAAAACCTGGAAAGCAAATTGATTATCGTGGATTTGCCTGCGCCTGTAGCACCTACGATAGCGACGGTTTGATTGGGTTGAACATCAAAAGAAATCCCTTTGATCACTTCTTCCTCAGGGTCATAACCAAAGTGAACGTCTTTAAAAGTAATATGACCTTGTACATCGTTCAATTCGTGTGATCCCAAATCTTCTATGGAAGCTTCGGTATCTAAAATCTCAAAAATGCGGTTTGCTGCAACCATTCCCATTTGTAGGGTGTTGAACTTATCGGCAATTTGGTTTAAAGGCCGGAACAACATTTGCGAAAGCCTTATAAATGCCACGATTAAACCTACAGTAATAACACTTCCGCCGGCAACAACCTGTAATCCGCCATACCACATGAGAAGTCCTATTGTGATGGATGCCATCATTTCTGTGACAGCAAAAAATATGGAGTTAAACCAAACGGTTTTTATCCATGCATCTTTGTGTTTGCGGTTTATTTCTTCAAAGTTATTATATTCGGTATTTTCCCGGGTAAAAATTTGGACTATTTTCATTCCGGTAATGCGTTCCTGCACAAAGGTATTCAGGTTTGCCACCTGGTTCCTTACTTCTTCAAAGGCAACTTTCATCGCTTTTTGAAAAAGACGTGTGGCATAAAGGATTAAAGGGAAAACCGCAAGAACGATAAGGGTCAATTGCCAGCTGCTATAAAACATATACCCAAGAATAACCAGCATTTTTAGTAAATCACTAGTGATGGTAAACAATCCTTCCCCAAAAATACTCGATATGGTTTCTATATCATTTACAGCCCTTGTGGTTAATCGGCCCACCGAACTTTTATCAAAATAGCGCATTTTAAAATACAGTATTTTGTCAAAAAGTTTTACCCGTATGTCACGCACCACGTGCAAGCCCAGCCAATTGGAAAAATAAATAAAGAAAAACTGAAATACTACTTCCAGGATAAGGAACAGCCCCATTAAAGAAATCAGGAAAACCAGGTTATCATAATCTTTTGGAATTATGGACGTATCGATAATGGATTCCAGAAGTATGGGTTGCAAAACAGAAACCCCTGAAACCAGGATGGCAGAGAGGGCAACCAGCCAAAAGATAAGGCGGTAAGGCTTGGTATACTGCAAGAGTCTACCAAAGAGTTTAAAGTCAAACGCATTACCTGAGGTTGCCATATTATATTTTTATTGTTTCGGGATATTCAATTTTTACTAAATACAATCCTTCGGCAGGGACAGAGGTACCTGCATTGCTTCGGTTTTTACTTTTTATTATGTTATGAAACTCTTCCAAATTTATTTTGTTGTACCCTACATCCAGCAAAGTACCTACAATGGCCCGGACCATATTCCGCAAAAAACGGTCAGCTTTGATAGTGAAAAGGAGTTCTTTATCGTTTGCTGTCCATTCTGCAAATTGAATACTGCAATTATAGGTTTTTACATCGGTTTTTGTTTTGGAAAAGCATTGAAAATCTTTATAGGATAATAAAATTTTTGCTGCTTCATTCATCAAAACCATATTCGGTGCACGATGCACGGTATGTGTATAGCCTATGGAAAATGGATCTTTAGAAAGAGCCACCCGGTATTCATAAGTGCGGTGCAGCGCATCAAATCTCGCATGTGCATTTTCATTGACCTCATAGAGGGAATTTATGGCAATGTCTTTGGGAAGCAGGGAGTTTAGTTTAAAAACCAAATCGGTTTTAGTGAGATCCTCCTTAAAATCAAAATGCGCAAAAATTTGTTTGGCGTGCACACCGGCATCGGTTCTTCCGGCACCTGTAATTTCTATTTTTTCACGCAGCAGGGTAGTAAGGGCTTTTTCTATGGTTTCCTGTACACTAATAGCATCCGGTTGGTTTTGCCAGCCAAAGTAGTTTTTGCCATTGTAGGCTATTTCTAAAAAATATCGCAAAGATTCTTTTACTTTTGTTACTTACAAAGATACATAAACCAAAGAATGCTTTAAGCCATTCCCCTTATTAAATAAAAGTGAA
>JBGTDF010000032.1:0-4221 GCA_041748455.1 Planktosalinus sp. | reverse complement strand
TGAGGGCTGCTCGCCCGATGCAGGAGGGTAGGCAGATAGAGCCAAACAGTAATGTTTGGTCCAGATAAATGATAGGGAGTCCGCCAATGGCGGATTACAGAATCCGGCTTATAGATCTGCAATTTTATAAAGTCCCGCAAGCAGGTTTTATACCTGCTGCGGGATTTTTATTTTTTTAAAGCTTCTATTTCATCCAGCACAAGTTGTGCTTCTGCTTGTTTTTTATCACTTGCAGAACGGTTAGTAGTGGAGAGCTCATAAGCTTCTTTTAAAAGCTTTTTATACTTTTCATTTAGAATTTCTTCCTGACTTTTCTTTTTAAATAAACCAAACATATTTTTCTTTACAAGATACTGCTTAATGTTAGATTTTAAAAGTTGTTCTATGCATTTTTCAAACAATTAGTTATAAGAGAATTTATTTTTTCTCAAAATCACCTGCAAATATCAATACAAGATTATCGAGACCAATGTATTTTTTGAATACGGTATTTACTTCGTTTACATTTAGTTTTAAAACATCACTTTCTAACTGGTCAAATTTTTCTATTTCCGTATTAAAAAACAGGGAACTGTTGATTAAAGACAAAACATAGTTATCATTACCCAATAATGTTTTCCTACTGTTTAACCAGGAAGTAATGGAATTTTTAAACTCTTCATCACTAAAACCTGTTGTGCTTGCTTTTGTAATTTCTTCTTTCAGGGCATTTTCCACCCTGTCCACAAAACCTGGGTTATAGAATGCATAGGCACCCCAACTTCCGTTTTCATTGTCCACAGGTACATTTAAAAAGGATCCTGCGCCATAGCTAATGCCCTCGAGTTCCCTTAAACGGTGTGGGATTCTTGCAGTTAGGAAACCTCCGCTGCCCAGCATTTCATTTGACATCAACAATGCGGGATAATCGGGGTGGGTGTCGTTTATTTTTATGTTCAAGCCTCCTGCCACAGCTGCATTCTCCTTGTCAGGAGTATTGATTTTTTTCTGAACAGATGATTTTATTTCAAAATGTTTTGGATACACCCTTTCATAAGGTGCTTTGGATACCCAGCCTTCAAAGGTATTCTTCATTACATTATCCATGGCAGTTTGTTCGAGGTTTCCGGCAATTGCACCGGTTGCATTATTTCCGCCAAGGAAATTAGTGTAGAAATCCACAATTTGTTGACGTGTCACTACAACCTCCCTGTCAATTCTTTCCTGATTGGAAAAGGAATAGAATATATGGCTTTTGTCATAATCTTGCATATGCCTCGACATTTCATTAAATACAATGGATTGTGGTTCGTTTAATTGAGATTCCAGCCAGGTTTTGTTGTCCAGTTTTGTTTTGGTCAATTCATTTTCCGGGAAAACAGAAGCGGTCAAACATTCTTTTACAAAATCCATGATTTCTGCAAAATGTTCTTCATAAGTCGTGACATTAATAAACAACGCCTGACTGTTCCATGAAAAGTTGACATTGGATTGTTTTATATCCAGAAAATCCTGAATCTGTTCTTTAGTTCTTGAAGAGGTGCCTGACTTAAGCATGGAGGCCATTAGATTTGCAACGTGGGTTTTGCCTTTTAATGCATCTAGAGTTCCCACAGGAACCCGGAAAGAAGCCATCACCCTTTTTCCGCGAATTGGCTTTTTTAAGAAACCATATTTTAGTCCGCTATTTAGGCTTTTTTCTGTAAGGTTGTTTTTAATATTGGTTATGGTAGCGTCAAAAGATGCAATTTCTTCGCCACTGTCTTCTTTTCCTTTATAGTTTTTAGTGAGATCAACAATTTCTTGGTCTGTGATTTCTTTTGGTCTTACGCGTTCTTCACTTTCGCTAGGGATGAAAACCCCATAAGTTCGGTTGTTTGGTTTGAAATATTTTTTAGCTACCCTGTCAATATCCTGCAGGGTAAGTTTTTCTAATCTGTCCCTGTAAATAAACCATAATCTATAATCGCCGGCACCGATTATTTCTGTAAAATTAATGGCATATCTAATGGTATTGTTTTTAGTATCTTCAATTTGTTTTAGAAGCTTTGCTTTTCCGCGATTAAAATCTTCCTGGGTGTAATTTGTCACTTGTATTTTATCCAATTCTGCCAAGAAGGTATTTTTTGCATCCTCCAGACTTTTATCTTTTGGGACTTCTACATTAAAATAAGCAAAACCTGCATCCCTTAAGCTGGGGTGGAAGGTCCATATACTGGATGCTTTTTGTGTTTCTACCAAAGCTTTGTATAAATATCCTGAGGGATCTGATTTTAATATTTCCAAAAGCAAGTCTATCGCGGGGTAGTCTTCATCTGCATAGGAAGCGGTATGATATACTGCTGCTACATTTTGGGAATCCCCGGCACGTCTTAGTTCCACAAAACGTTCCCCGTCTTGTGGTGGCTCTACTGTATATGTTTTATTTAAAACCCTTTTTGGTTTAGGTAAAACAGAAAAATAATCCCTTATATATTCCAGTGCTTTTGCTTCTTCAAAATTTCCGGCAATTACCAGGGTGGCGTTATCAGGCTGATAGTATTTTTCATAAAAAACACGCAGGGTTTCTGCTGTAACTCTTTCTATATCTTCTTTAGAACCTATAGTAGTATTTCCGTAGTTGTGCCACACATATGCAGTGGATAACAAACGTTGCATTAAAACATTGGAAGGGCGATTTTCACCAATTTCAAATTCATTTCTAACCACAGAAAACTCCTGATCTAAATCGCTTTGCAGAATAGTGGCGTTTAACATCCTGTCTGCTTCCATTTCAATACTCCATTTTAAAAGATCATCGGTTGCAGGAAATATTTCATAATAATTTGTCCGGTCATACCAAGTTGTGCCATTGGCATTTCCGGCTTTTTCAGTAAGCATTTTTTTGATGTCACCAAGGTTAGTCGTGCTTTTGAACAACATATGTTCCAGTAAATGGGCCATTCCTTTTTCACCATATCCTTCATGTCTGGAACCTACATTGTAAACGATATTTACAATTAAGTTGCTCTGACTGGGATCTTGAATCAGCAGGATTTGAAGTCCGTTGCTTAACGAATATTCTTTAATACCTTCTACAGAAGTTACAAATTTTGGGGATTCTTTTTGCGCGGTGATAGTCAGCGTAAACGCACATAAAATGGAAAGAAGAATTAATTTCATGATACTATATTTAGTTAATAATATACAAGTTGTGATAAAAGGGATAAGATTTTATTGGGGAGATTTTTTCTTAACCTTTGGGAATTTTAATGGTTTAATAAAACAAAACAGTTTTAAAATTAGGGTTTTATTCTTAAAGTTGACAAAAATTTTTAAAAAATGGGATTATAATTTTAGTTTAGTTTAAATTATAAATAGAAAAGTATTCATTTTTTGCTTACTAATCTTTAGATATAGAAATAGCTAAAAACAGATCCTCCATAGCGTCTGGCTTCACTAAAATTTTCTAAGCTGCTTAAATCCGTGTGTTTTGAATGTTCAATAATCAATACTCCATCTTCTTTGAGCATCTTATTTTCAAAAACCAGAGAGTCAATCTTGGAGAATTGTTCCAGACTGAATTCATAAGGTGGGTCAGCAAATATAATGTCTGCAGTTAATTTACTTTTTTGAAGATAGGCATAGACATCGCTTTTAATGGCGGAAATATTAAAATCGAGTTCTGTACTTATCTTACTTATAAATTGTACACAGCCGTAGTCTGCATCCACACTAGTAATTTTTTGTGTTCCCCGGGAGGCAAACTCAAAACTTATATTTCCGGTGCCCGCAAACAAATCGATAACCTCAATTTCAGAAAAGGTATAGTGATTGTTTATAACGTTGAAAAGGGCTTCCTTCGCAAAATCAGTTGTGGGACGCACAGGTAACTTTTTAGGGGCTACCAAAATTTTTCCTTTAAATCTGCCTGAAATTATCCTCATATTGCCGGAAAGAGTAAGTGATGGGTGTGTAAAAAGCTTTCGGAAAGATTTTCTTTCCAGATATTATTTGTATTTGCTTCTGTAATTTTTAGGTTTCGGATATAGGTGTAGGCAATAGCGTATAAAGCATCCTCTTTTTGGATTTTTCCATACAGATGTAACGGAAACTCTTCAGGATTTAAATCTAGTTGTTCCGCTACAAATAAAATGTAATATATAAAATCCTGAGGGGTTGCGTAAGTAAAGCTATTGTATAAATGTACTTTTTTGTTTTTGGTAACCAAAATATCAAAGCGATTTTCAAAAACCTGTACAT
>JBGTDF010000031.1:0-3388 GCA_041748455.1 Planktosalinus sp. | reverse complement strand
ACGCTCTTCAAAAAGATATTGAATTCATCCCATACATCTCCATTACCACTATGCAAGAAATGAGATTGCTTTTCCGGAATGTGGATAAGGAAATGGCCGCATTTATCAGCAAGTTTCAAGACACCGCATTTAAAGAGCTGGAATTACAAATTAACGATATTCCCAAACGTATTTCCCCAATACAATTATTCACCCACGTGATCACCCACGAATTCCATCATAAAGGGCAGGTGTTGTCCCTGAGCAGGCATCTGGGACATATACCCGTGGATACAGATGTTATAAGATAATTACTTGCAGGGGGAAATTGAGTTATTGAGAAATTGAGTTATTGAGAAATTAAGCTAACCCGTAAACCCGCTAACCCGCAAACCTCCCTTCGCTAAAGCTACGGCAGGCAAGACCCGCTAACTCAAAATGCTCTATAATAACTGTAACATTTTAGGAAAAGACTATGTCTTTAAAAAAGAAGATTTAAAGGTATATTAGAACTAGCCTGAATTCGAGATTTTAACTAACGACATTAAAATTATGGAAACAATAAAGAACATCTTTTACACCCCAAAATTATTGTCGAGGTTTATTTTTATTTATCTTTTTCTACATCTCCATTATAGTGTCGCACAGGATAGTTATACAGTAACCGTAGAGGATGTTACGGAAAGACTGGTACATATTAATGCAACACTTTTTCCTCAAAAGGATACCCTAATAATGACACCTTATGGTGCAACCCATTTGAAAGACGGATGGGCAACTTTCATACAGAATTTAAAAGCCACAGATCAAAACGGGGAGAAATTAGAGCTAAAAAAATTGGATAATGGTGTTTTCATAATCCCGAAAGGGAACACAGGAAAGCCTGTATATCTGGATTATAGTGTAACAATCCTTCATGACCGGGGAAACTGGCCTTTCGGGTACAAGGAGGCTGCTTATGTGAA
Source organism: Planktosalinus sp. (assembly GCA_041748455.1). GTDB lineage: Bacteria > Bacteroidota > Bacteroidia > Flavobacteriales > Flavobacteriaceae > Planktosalinus. The sequence goes on along the minus strand of JBGTDF010000031.1, from coordinate 2,444 downwards.
TGATGAAATGCTTATGACAACAGGTAATGCCCTTTTTATTACCAGATTGGATATGGATAGTGCAAAAGTCCATTTTCAACTAAAGAAGTCCTATAAGATAGCAAATGCCTGGCAGGAGATTTCCCGAACTTCCTTTTTAGTGAAAGGGGCAGAAGAACTTTTGTGGACCGCCATAGCATTGGGTAATTTTAATTTAGAAGAAATAAAAGCAGGGAACGCCAATATTCTTTTGGCTTTTGGTAATGACCTAACCTCCGAAAAAGATAGGATTGTCCATACAATTACCGAGGCAGTAAAAAAATATCACGCATACTATGGCGGGTATCCTGCTATCAAACAGGCTTCCTCTGCAAAAACAGTTTATATAATGAATGTGGACAGCACTTATGTGGGCGGTGGCGCTACATTTGTCAACTCTATAAGTATATTATTGAATAGCAAGCCCTCCATAATCCATCAGGCAAAAACAACCTCATGGCATCACATACTAATACATGAAATAGGGCATTTATGGAATGGGCACACTCTAAAATCAGACGAAAAAACAGAATGGTTCAAAGAAGGTTTTACAGATTTTGTAGCATATAGGATAGCCTTTGAAATGGGCTTTTTTGACGAAATTCAATGGGATTTGCTTGTAGCCGAAAAACATCGGGAATATGAACAGGCCATGAAAATGAAAAGGGTTAGCCTAGAAAATGCAGGTAGCGACAAAGGGGGTAATTATGATATTATTTATTCGGGAGGTTTCTTATTTGCATTAAAATTGGATATAGAAATAAAAAAAGCAACAAATGACCAAAAAGGTATGGAAGACTTTTTAAAAAATGTATATGTTTCTTTCGGAAATACCGATAAGATTATAACAACAAATGATTTGAAGCTAATTGCCGAAAACACTTGTGACTGCACACTCGATACATTATTTTCTGAAGTACTAACAGATTAAGTACCGAAGTGGTTAATCAATTTCCTGTCATCACGCCTGCCCGCCGCCGGCTGGAGTGTGAGCGAAGTGAAACCATTCCCACGTTTGCGGGTATTCGAGGGTGCGGGGTAATCCTACTAAATTTCTCAATTTTCTAATAACCTAATAACTCAATTTCTCTATAACTCTATAACTCTATAACTCACTCCTCCAACTTCGCATACAATGCCGCATAGTCCTCTATATCCAGGTACATTTTACCGCCTATCATTATTACAGGCACTTCCATAGTATCGGTGTCAAAGCCAGAACTTCTGAGGAATGGGGTTAACTGGGTCCTCATATTCTCATTTTCGGCTAATTTCTCCATCCTGTAGTTAAACGGACTATCATCCAGGGCGCTGACCAACGAATCACAAGAAGTACATTTCTGTGGGATGATTATGGTAATGGGATGTTGTGGCGTGATTTTTATAAGTTCAAATTCTTTTAAAAGCACCCTTCTGGACAGGGAGTCAGACACATCCAGTTCATAGGTATAAAAAGGGGTTTTGTTGCGTTCCATGACCAGGCTGATAAGATTTACCTTAGATCTGGCGGGCACCCTTATTTTACGTGGCACACCGCTGGGCATTCTAAAACCGGTGCCTTTAACGGTAATGCTTACATCATAATCTTTTAAGGTCTGGTTGAGCGCAAATAAATGCAATCGGTTGTTGTCTTTTTCATCCACTATTTTAATGGGCTTAAAAACTTCCTGCGATTGTACGGCACAAGCAATAAATAACGTGAGGAGAACTATAAAAAATTTATTCACAGCGTGAGGTGGTGTTAGTTAGTAATTAAAGATATAACAATGGGAAGGAATAAAAAAATAATTTCACATTACTTCGTAGATTCGTTACTTTGTTACTTTGTTAATTTGTTACTTCGGTTTGATTTGGAATTTGGTGCTTGGGATTTGGTTCTTCTATTTTGTCACCCCGACGAAGGAGGGGTCTCATTCGAGTGAGCACACAAGAGTTGGCTGGGCTTGGACAGTTAATGGTTTCACTTCTCCGCCTTGGGCGGATCGTGATGACAGGAAATTTAGTTATTAAGGGCAATCACACGACAACCCACAACTGATAAAATAATTGAAATGCCGTTTGTGCCCGTTCTGCTTATTTTGTAATTTTAAAATTAGAAATAAAAAAACCTTTAAATAAATTAATAACTATGGCAACAACACCTAAAAACCCCATCACCTGGGTTGAAATTTATGTAGACGATATGAGCAGGGCTCAGAAATTCTATGAAACTGTATTGGCAATACAATTGGACAAGCTACCGATGCCTGAAGGTATGGGTGAAATGGAAATGCTAAGTTTTCCATGGAATGAAGAGGAAAAAAACATCAGCGGGGCATTGACAAAAATGGAAGGCATGAACCCGGGAACTGGCGGCACCGTGGTATATTTTACCTGTGATGATTGTTCGGTAGAAGAAAGTCGTGTTGAAAAAGCCGGAGGGAAGG
>JBGTDF010000030.1:0-2010 GCA_041748455.1 Planktosalinus sp. | reverse complement strand
ACTGACCTAATTGCTTTATCCATCCTTCCTGTTTCCTATTACAATTGGTATCTGGATTTTAAACCGGGAATAAAACCGTTAAAATTCATTAAACCGGTCATTCTTGGGATTTGTTGCTTTTCTTTTATTGCAACATCCCTTCAAAGTAAAACCGAAAGCTACAATTGGAAATCCAATTATAAATTTGTAGTGGAAACACACTATGAAAATGCACAAAATGAATTACGCTTTTATATGTCAAAGGATACTAATTCCATCTCGTATTCCATCGAACTACCGGAAAAAAATGCGACTATAAATACAAAAATAAATATCTCCAAAACCCCTGAAGGATTTACCGAAGTAATGCTGGATAGTATTTTACAATTTCGTTTAGAAAATATGGGAAGTTTATTTCGCAATAGATATGATGAAGAGGATTTAAAATATCTTAAGGATATTTCGCAACAAGAAGTTGAGCAACTATTTGAAGAACAAATCAGGAATAAATTCCTAAAAAAATAATTTCGGTAATCTATCCTTAAACAGATAGTTACCTATATAAAATCCCAAAATTTGTTTATATTTAATTCGCAATTTGTAGTTTTCCCCAAATAGCTAAGGCTATTTATTGCTGCTAGTTTTACTGTTTACCTTTACTTTTTATTATGGCCAATTTTAAACTTACATTGTCCCATTATTTGGTATTCTAAAATCTACCCTACCCATGGACCGCTATAAAGAAACATTGGAAACCTGGAACAAACTTGCAGAACCCTATCAGCAGAAGTTTATGCGCCTCGACTTGTATAATGATACTTATAATTTTATTTGCAGTTCCCTTGGTAAAACCGGCGCCACCATTCTAGAAATCGGTTGCGGGCCGGGGAACATCACCAAGTATCTTTTATCACAACGCCCTGACTTTACTGTTTTTGGGATTGACATTGCACCAAATATGATAAAGCTTGCTAAAAAAAATAACCCTACAGCAAGTTTCGCAGCAATGGACAGCAGACAAATCAGCGAACTAAAAACAACTTTTGACGGGATCGTTTGCGGTTTCTGTTTGCCCTACCTATCGCCCACTGACAGTATACAACTGATTGCTGACAGTCACAGGCTATTGAATGAAAACGGACTGCTCTATGTAAGTTTTGTGGAAGGCGATCCAAAGGATTCCGGCTTTCAGGTGGGCAGCAGCGGTGACAGAACCTATTTTTACTACCACATCCTTGATGCTTTGACAGAGCAACTTCATAAAAATGACTTTGAAGAAATAAGCATAGTCAAAGTTGCCTATACAGAAAAGGAAACGCATACTATACTAACGGCAAAGAAAAAAAGAAGGCTTGACAAGGGATAAGTTATACAACTTCAATAACTAACGCGCTTTAGTAGGGAATTTTTTCGTCCAACTTTGAAAAACTATAGGATAACACAAAAAATAATGGATAAACATACAGCCACACATTATGTATGGGGCGACAATTGTGATAGCTGGGTGTTGGCAGATACCCCCGGTCTTTCTGTCAAACAGGAACGTATGCCGGATGGCACAAGGGAGAAATTGCATTTTCATACCCATGCACAACAATTTTTCTTTGTCCTTAAAGGTACCGCGACATTTTATCTGGAGCAGGACAAAATAGTGCTCACGGAACAAAAAGGACTATTGATTACCCCAACCACTAAACATTATATTGCAAATGAAACCGCTGAAGCACTTGATTTTCTGGTGATTTCACAGCCTACCACAAATTGGGACAGGACTATTTGGAAGAGGGTAAATAACCAATAAGGTGAAGATTCTTAATTGGTTTCCCTTTTCAGGATTTTAACAAATTAAGTTATATTTGATTTATCCCCTAAGAACTGTCACCCAGACAGAGCAAAAACAGTTAAACCCATTCCCTAGGAAACCCTTATAATTGCATAGCCCACGAATTAATTCGTGGGCTATGCAATTATAAGGGAAACCGTTTTAACGGTGTATATACGGGTTGCTGAGCCCAATTTGTGCATTATATA
>JBGTDF010000029.1:0-4272 GCA_041748455.1 Planktosalinus sp. | reverse complement strand
ACTGTTGTAGTCCGTAGGGGAATCGAACCCCTGTTACCAGGATGAAAACCTGGCGTCCTAACCCCTAGACGAACGGACCATTAGTTTTTGGAGTGCAAACTTAAGCTTTATTAAGCATATTTGCAACGTCTATTTTAAATTTATTATTGTAGTCCGTAGGGGAATCGAACCCCTGTTACCAGGATGAAAACCTGGCGTCCTAACCCCTAGACGAACGGACCATTCACTTTTTAATTGCGGATGCAAAAATACAACTATTTTTGAAAGTCGCAATTACTAAGCACACTTTTTTAAAAAATTAATACGCTTTAGCAAATAGCACTCGTTTAGTAGATGATTTCCCACTAAAGACACAATTGCCTTTTTCCTCTTTTGCATCTATAGGTATACATCTGATGGTTGCTTTGGTAAGATTTTTTATCTGTTCTTCTGTTTCTGAAGTACCATCCCAATGCGCACTTAAAAAGCCACCTTTGCCTTCTAGAATTTTTTTGAATTCCTCAAAACTATTTACTTCTGTGATATGCTCTTCCCTGTAATTTGCTGCTTTTTGATAAAGGTTTTTTTGAATTTCTGCCAGAAGATTATCAATATGACTGACAACGGAATCCCTGGTTATAATTTCTTTAGTCAACGTATCCCTTCTCGCAATCTCAAGTGTCTTACTTTCCAAATCTTTTGGACCTATAGCGATTCTTACCGGTACGCCTTTCAATTCATACTCATTAAATTTCCACCCCGGTTTGTGCGTGTCCCTTTTATCCAGTTTTACGCGAATACCTTTTGCCCTTAACTCTTTGGCAATCAAATCACCTTCGGCACAAACTGAACTATATTGTTCATCATCCCTGTAAATAGGAACGATAACTACTTGATCAGGTGCCAGATTAGGCGGTATCACTAAGCCATTGTCGTCGCTGTGCGTCATAACCAAAGCCCCCATTAACCGTGTTGAAACTCCCCAGGAAGTTGCCCAAACATAATCCAGTTTACCGTCCTGAGCGGTAAACTTAACGTCAAAGGCTTTGGCAAAATTTTGTCCCAGAAAGTGGGAAGTTCCTGCCTGAAGTGCTTTTCCGTCCTGCATTAATGCTTCAATACAATAGGTTTCCAACGCTCCGGCAAAACGCTCGCTTTCTGTCTTGGTTCCTTTTATAACAGGTATTGCCATGAAGTTTTCTACAAACTCAGCATAAATATTCATCATTTGCTCAGCTTCTTCAATTGCTTCCTGTTTTGTGGCATGGGCAGTATGCCCTTCCTGCCATAAAAACTCTGTCGTACGTAAAAATAAACGTGTGCGCATTTCCCATCGCACTACATTTGCCCATTGATTTATCAACAAAGGAAGATCCCTGTAAGATTGAATCCACTTTCTATAGGTGTCCCATATTATGGTTTCAGAAGTTGGCCTTACAATTAATTCTTCTTCTAATTTTGCATCCGGATCTACGATTATACCGCTTCCATCTTCGGCATTTTTGAGACGATAATGGGTAACTACCGCACATTCTTTGGCAAAACCATCTACGTGACTTGCTTCTTTACTAAAATAAGACTTGGGAATAAATAGCGGAAAATATGCATTTTGATGTCCCGTTTCTTTGAACATCCTATCCAATTCTGCCTGCATCTTTTCCCATATTGCATAGCCATAAGGTTTAATAACCATACAACCCCTAACCCCTGAATTTTCTGCTAAATCGGCTTTTACCACCAATTCATTATACCATTTGGAGTAATCTTCCTCCCTAGTGGTTAAGTTCTTTCCCATAAGCCTAAATTTGGCACAAATATTGTGATATTTGTGTTAAATAACTATTTGTTTCGTGCAAAAATAATTATTTTTATATTGTAGAACAATTAAATACCTCTGTTATGAAAACTTATACTGTCCCAAATAAAATTTTAATGCTTGCAATGGCCTCACTTGTAGTCTTTAGCATGATTTCTTGCGGGTCATCAAGATCTGCAAATTTTGAGGATACAGATGGTATTTACGGTTCAGGAGCAGATAGAACAACTCAAGAAGTTGCGGAAACTGACAATAGAAACTATTACAAACAATATTTTCAAACCAAGGCCAAAGTGTATGCTAATGAACCTGAAGGCGATATAATCTTTACCGATGTGGAAGGATATACTTCTAAGGATGCCTACATTGACGAAAATGGCGTTATTTATGAAGAAGACATAACCTACACTGAATCTTATGGTGGCTGGGGAGAGAATGCACAGGTATCCATAAATGTATACTCTAGTCCCGGATTTGGGTATTATGGTGGGTACTGGAATACCCCATACTGGTGGTATGGCAGTGGATGGGGGTTATCCTACTGGAATACCGGCTGGGGATGGGGAGGTTTCTACGGTCCCGCTTGGGGCGGTTTTTACGGACCCGGTTGGGGATGGGGTCATCCTTTTTATGGAGGATGGGCTTATGGTGGATATTACCCTTATTATGGTAATTGGCATAACACACATTATGCATATAATCGCGGAAGAAGAAATACAGATATGAATTATCGTTCTAATGTAAATCGTTCTAATGCAAATGCACAAGGTAGAAGTAATGTTAATAACAGAAGTAATATTGACAGAAACAGAACCTATTCCAGAACAGAAATAGAACGTAGAATCAACAATAGCCGGAGTTCTCAAAATGCAAGGGAAAATACTGAAACACGCAACAATCGTATTTACCAACAACAAAGAACAAATCCTAATGTAAGAGGAACACCAAACCGTTCAACACCTAATCAAAACATGTCAAGACCAACTAACAGGAGTTCAAGTCCTGCAGTAAGGGGAGGTAGCACAATAAGGTCCAGCGGCGGTAATACAGGAGGGACTCGTTCCGGTGGCGGTGGCCGAAGAGGCGGCGGATTGTAATCCTTAATTTTTAACGTAATTATTTATATGTCATGAAAAGAATAATTTTCTTAGTCATAGTATCTTTTATTGCAACAAATGTACAATCCCAAAGCATCATTGATGGTCTTCGGTATAGTACAGACGGTTTATATGGAACAGCCCGTTATGCTTCTATGAGCGGGGCTTTTGGGGCACTGGGAGGTGACCTTACAGCAATGTCTTCAAACCCTGCCGGTTCTGCGGTATTTTTACAGAGTACCGCTTCTGTATCGTTATCCTTACTGGATACAAAAAATCAAACCAGTTACTTTAATACGAATACTTCCAATTTTAGTTCTGATGTAAGTCTTAACCAGGCAGGTATTGTATTTGTATTTGACGGATATGATCCTGAAGCTGCATTTAAAAAATTTACATTAGGATTGAGTTATGAAACAACAAACAATTTTAATGATGAATTTTTTGCTCAGGGACAAAGTGGTTCTTCCATTGACCAATACTTTTTGAATTTTGCCCAAGGTCTTCCATTAGACTTATTAGCATTGCAACCAGGAGAAACTATATCCAGTCTTTACCAATTTTTAGGAGAAAATCAAGGATATGGAGCACAACAGGCATTTTTAGGGTATCAGTCATTTATTATAGACCCTTCAGATCCTGAAGATTTAGACAACACCAGTTATATCTCCAATATAGCTCCCGGAACATTTAATCAGGAATTTTCTCATATCTCTTCAGGATACAATGCAAAATATACAATCAATCTTGGTGCTCAAATCAACAATTTATATGTAGGTCTTAATTTAAATTCACATATTATTGATTACAGGGAATCCACCTTATTTTTCGAAAGCAATTCCAATGCCGGAAGTCTAGTAAATGAAGTGGGATTTCAAAACAATTTAGCTGTTTTAGGCAGCGGTTTTTCAGCTCAATTTGGAACAATCGCAAAAGTGTCTGATCAATTGCGATTAGGTTTGGCTTATGATACTCCCACCTGGTATACTATTTCCGAAGAAACAACGCAAGGATTAGACACCAGAAGAACTCAAAACGGGGAAAGTATTACGGAAAGAATTCGTCCAAATATTATTAATATCTATCAAGACTATACTTTGAGAACTCCCGGAAAATTGGCTGGAAGTATGGCTTATTTATTCGGAACACAGGGATTAATTAGTTTTGATTATTCTTATAAAGACTATTCCAATATACAATTCCGTCCATTGAATATATCAGCCTTTAACACTCAAAATGCTATAATTGAGTCTTCTTTAAAAGGAAGTTCCACTTTTAAATTGGGAGGCGAATACCGATATAATCAAGCTAGTTTCAGGGGAGGATTTAAATATGAGGAAAGCCCTTATGAAAATACTGAAATAATGGGTGATTTAACCG